>NZ_JBHWBP010000002.1:0-126833 GCF_042735575.1 Streptomyces sp. NPDC059564
CATGAGTCCTGGACCAGGTCTGATGTCATAGGGCCGACCTTAGAACCAGCGGCTGACAACAGCTTGATCGTCGCTCACCGGCCTTGCCGCCGGGTTGGCGTTCAGGCCGGCAAGCTTCGAGCGGCCCCTTGTCCCGGCTCACCAAGCTGCTGGCACCGGATGCTGCAGCCGCCCACTCGACACTGAAGCGCGCTCAGTCGCGATCACCCGATCGGTGGCCAACTCGAAGAAGCTCACTGATAGCCCGGCCCAGGACGGTTTCCTGGAATGCCCCGCCCACACGGGACCGCTCGGAGGCGCGGCGACGGCGATGCGTCGATCCAAGCGTCGATACCTCATGCCGACTGCTGTCCACGGACGCTCGCCTTGCACGCCGGGCTTCGTGGCAAGGGCGAACGAGCCCGCCTCGGGCTCGGTGAGGACGCCGCGGGCGACGAGCTTCTTGAGCTTCGATCGCATCCCCTCCGTGTGTCGGGGATCGATGCCGCTGCCCAGAGCTCGGCAGACCTCCCTCACCCGCAACCGACCGGCGCCACTGGTGAACACGGCGATGATCTGCGGGTAGGCAGGCGTGACGGGGGTGCGGGCGGGGGAGCCGGCCTCGGGGTCGTCTTCCCTGGCCAGGGCCAAGACGGTCTCGCGCGTGCATGCCCATCGGTCGCGTTCGCGCTCAGCCGTCGCGAGGGCGGCGCAGAGCTTGTCGATCTGCTCGCGCAGGTTGGCCGTTTCCCTCCGTACCAAGCGGCGCTTGCTCCCGCACGGGGCCTACGTACTCGGGTGGAGTTGAGTACCGGCGCCCTGATGGGGGCGTGGATGGGTCACAACACTGGGGGCATGTGCAAAGGACTGCGGAATCCTGTTCGCCAACTGCTGGTGACCCTTCTGCTGGTCGGGGTGACGATGGCGGTATGGGCTGCCTGGCTGGGCTGGGACCAGCAGCGTGACGTGCACGCTGACGGTTCGACGACCGGCCCCTACGAGGCGTGGCAGGTGATCGGGCTCGGGCTGAGCGTGCTGGTACTGGTGTGCTGGGCGGCGTCCTCGGGGCACGCCGTGGCCGCGGCGCTCGCCACCACGGCCGGGCTGACCGTTGCCGCCTACCACGACTGGTCGGACGACTCCAGCGGGCTCTTCGCGGTCGGTGTGGGCCTGGTCGTGATCGGGAGCCTGGTCGCGACCAGCATCATTGCCATCCTGATCGCCGCCTTGAAGCGGAAGCCCGGTGTCGGCCGGACCGGGTACTGACACTGGTCCGCCTCCCCGCGGAAGTGCCGAGGGGCGGCGGACCAGTCGGCCGGGGGTGGGTCAGCCGGTGGCCGCCAGGGGGGAGGCGAGGCCGGGGGCTGGCCAGCGTTGTGGGTTGGAGCCGTTGCAGTCCCACAGCTGAAGCTGGGTGCCGTTGTCGGTGCGGCCTTGGGGCAGGTCCACGCAGCGGTTGCTCATGGGATTGTAGAGGCTGCCGTCGGCCTGGGGGAGCCACTGCTGGGGGCCGGTTCCGTTGCAGGTCCACAGTTGGACGAGGGTGCCGTTGGCGGCGGCGTCCACACACTTGCCGAGGACGCGCAGTTCACCGTTCTCGCGGATCTCGAACTGCTGGGGGCCGCTGCCGTTGCAGTCCCAGATCTGTATGCGGTTGCCGTCGGCCGTACCGCCGGTGTTGTCGTCCGCGCACTTGGTGTCGCTCACCCCTGACACCAGGGAGGTGCCGGCGGCGGAGGGGACGGTGGAGTGGTTGTGGACGGCCAGGCCGCTGATCCGGCCGTCGAGGAAGGTGTCGGGGCTGCCCTGGTACTTGTAGCGGCCGAGGACCAAGGGGCCGTTGGCGTTCCAGGCGTTGGCCTTGGCGTGGTGGCCGGTGCCCGCCAGGGTGCCGTTGACGTACAGGGCGATGGCGCCGGTGGTGTCGTCGTAGGTGGCGGTGAGCTGGGTCCACACGCCGGCCTGGACCTTGGCCGCGCCGTTGCGGATGCCGGCCTGGTCGTAGTTCCAGCCGTCGGCGTCCTGGCGGCCCAGGGCGAAGCGCCAGGTGCCGTCCGGGTCGGACCAGAGCATGAAGCCGCTGGAGCGCTGTCCGTCCTGGCTGACGACCACTCCCCCGGCCTTGTCGGTCTTGACCCAGGTGGAGACCGTGAAGGCGCGGCTGGTGTCGACGCCGGGACCGGCGGTGGTGACCGTACCCGTCCTGCCGTCGAGGTCGATGACCCTGGCGGCCGTACCGGCGACGGTGTCGTCGGCCCAGGTGGCGCCTGTAGCGCTGAGGGTGGCATTGTTGCGGCCGCGCACGTCGGCCGCGGTGGTGCCGGTGCCCTCGTCGAGCTTCCAGGCGCCGCTGGAGATGCGTGCGTCGCCCATGATGTGGGATTCGCCGAAGCGCGTGACGTTGCCCGCGGTGGCGATGCCGTTCCAGGTCAGCAGGCGGTGGCGGCTGTCGAGGGCCCAGAGGTCGGGGACGCCGTCGGCGCTGGTGTCGCCGGAGGAGCCCATGACCGGGTAGCCGCCCGCGCTGACGCCCCCGCCGATTCGGGTGCGCTTGCCGTGGTCGCCGAGGGCCGCTGGGTTCCCCGCGATGTTGGCGTACTGGTAGACCTCGCCGGTGGTGTTGTCGCGGGCCCACAGGTCGGGGAGCCCGTCACCCGTGGCGTCACCCGGCGCGATGAGGGTGAGGTTGTCCCAGCCGGTGGCGCTCAGGACCAGTACGACCGGATCGCGCAGCGCACCCGTGGAGGCCTTGCCCTGGAGCAGGACGAGCTGTGAGCCGCCCGTCCCGTTGCTCTCGACGGTGAGCAGGTCGTTGCGGGGCTCGACGCCCTGCTCGGGCAGGGCGTCGCCGACGGCGAGGATCTGCTTGACCCGGGTCCAGTCCTCGATGTACGCGGTGCCGCAGGGCCGGCCCGTGACGGCGACCGTGCAGTCCTCCGCGTAGGGCCGTTGGACGGTCACGGAATTGGCGGCTGTGTAGTAGAGGCCGCCGTTCGCGGCGAGACCGCCCTGGGTGAGGGAGTTGCGGTAGAGCCTCAGCTGTCCGTCGCGGTAGGCCCACAGGTCGTCGATGCGGATGCCGTTGCCGCCCCGGTGAGTGGTCAGGGTGCCGTTGCCCCAGCCCTTGCCGCCGGGACTGTTTGCCGCGTTCGAGGCGAGCGTGCCGCCCGAGGCCGGATCGACCGCCGTCGGGTAGACGACCAGGTCTCCGCCGGCGGTGGGTGCGACGAGGTCGACGCGTTCGTCGCCCGTGATGTCCCCGAGGGTGGTTTTGGCGTTCGGGTCGTCGGGCGCGTAGAAGGTGTACGTCTGCTGTTGCGACCGGTTGCCCGCGCGGTCGACGGCCTGTACGCGCAGGAGGTTGGTGCCCCAGGTCGTCGGCGTCAGCGGGATGGACGCGCTGCCGTCGGCCGCCGGGGCGACGCGGTTCGCACCGCCCACCGGGATGACGGAGTTGAAGGCCCACTCGTAGTACAGGAGGCCGCTGGTCGTGTCGGCCGAGGTGAACGTGAAGGTGCCGTTCTGGCCGATGTGCTTCGTCGCGCCGGGCAGGGTGCCCGACGGCGGGTACTCCGCCGAGGTGACGACCGGGACCGACGGGGGCTGCACGTCGAGGGTGAACGTGCAGCCGCTCACCCACGGGGAGTCCATGTCGCCGTCGTTGGCCGCCACTCCCCACGAGTAGGTGTGCCCGTCCGAAAGATTGGTGGGACGTGTGGAGGCCCAGTGGTTGCCCGTCGCCTCGCCGACCCGGCCGCTGTCGTGGACGACGGCCCCGCTCGCGGCGTCGGTGACGTAGAACAGCGCCGAGACCGGCTGGTTGTCCGGGTCGCCGATCCAGGCCCCCAGACCGAGGTCGGCGTATCCGGTCGCGCCGACCCAGCCGCAGCCGTTGCCATTCGGGTTCTGCGGCGCGGGGCTCATGGCGAGGCCCCACGGGGCCGCGGGCGCCCGGTTGTACTCGACATAGAGGAACGGCAGGTTGTTCTTGTCGCGGGTGAACCGCTTGAAGGAGTTGTTCCCGCTGCTCCTGGACTCGTTCGAGGCGAAGAGGCCGTAGGTGAGGCTGCCGCGCCACTCGTTCGCGATCAGGTGGTCCCGTACGTCCCACTCTCCGCGTGTGGTGGCATCCGGGCAGCCGGGGCCGCCGGCGCTGTTGATCGCGGTGGTGCGCAGGACCTCCCAGTCCCGGGGCTGGGAGTTCCAGGTGATGTTGGAGATCAGGGGCTCGGTGGAGTGGAGGTCCACGGTGTAGGTCCGGCTGCAGGTGGCGTCGGCCGCGTAGGACTGGGTGGCGAAGAACGAGGCCTTCTTGATGCTCTTGTCCCGCAGGTCACCGGTGTCGACCTGGACGTAGTACCGCTCCAGGCCCGTCCGCGAACGCCAGCGCTGGTAGCCGACGCCCGGGTCGTAGGTGTCCCCGTAGTCGTCGTAGTGGATTTCCGTGGGGTAGGCCTCCTGCACCCAGGCCCAGTGCTGCGTGCCGCGGTTGGTGGGCTGCCAGGCCGGGTCGATGTAGACCGGAAAGGCCGTGCCCGGGTCGGTGAGGAAGGCGCGGTCCGGCGTCAGGGCGACCGAGTCCTTGCCGAGGTCGGTCTGCAGCCGGGTGACCTTGGCCTGGTCGCCTGGTCCGTCGCTGTCGGAGGCCGGTCTGGCCGCTTCCGGGTCCGGGGCGGGCGCCGTGCCGTCGGCCGCCGTGGCCTTGGCCGCGTGGGGCGCCTTGGCGGTTGTGGAGACCGTCCCCGGCGCGGGCGTGGGCGTCGTGCCGGAGCTGGAGTCCCACATGATCGGGGTAGGGGCCTGAAACACCGTACGGCCGGAGTCGTCGGCCGCCTTCAGGATGCCGGACGCGTCCTCGGAGACGGTGACGCCGTCACCCTTGAGGCCCATGGTGAGCCTCGCCAGTTTCGGGTGGCGGGCGGCCTCGGCGGACTTCACGACCAGGACCTGGGACATACCGCCGCCCTCGTCGGCCGTGACCTTGAGATCCGTGCCGGGGGCGACCTCCCGGTAGAGCGCGCTGCGCCCCTCCAGCAACGGCTCGGGCAGTGACTCCGGCCAGCTCAGTACGAGCCGTTTGCCGTCCTGTTCCAGGGTCGCGAGCGGGCCGGAGCCGCCGCCGGACAGGGTGAGACCGCTGGCCGCGGCCTTCGGGTGGAGGGCGCCGTCGGCTCCCTTGAGCAGGGTGGCGTCCAGATCCGCCCAGCCGTCGCCCCGCTTGGTCCGTAGTGGCACGACGCTGCGGGTCAGCCCGAGAGTGCCGTCCGGATGCGCCACCACCGTGTCGGTCTCGGTGGTCGCGGCCGGGACGGGTACGGGCTTCCCGGTGCGCCGGGCCTCCGCCAGAGCGCTGTCCTCGGCACGCTGCCGCTCGGTGACAGGCCGTTCGGGCGGCTCCTGCGCCTTCCCGGCGCCCTGCTCCCCGACGGCGCCGGCAGTCGGCTCCCCCGCGGCGAACGCCGGTAAAGCCGCGCCGACCGAGGTGATGCCCAGCACGAGCGAAACCAGCCCGGCAACCCAGACCGGCCGCCGCCGGTCCGGTCGTGTTCTTCTCAGCGTGCCCCCCACGGCAAAACTCCCCAGTGTGGTTGTGACTGACAACTGGGCGCGAACGCTAACAGCCTCCACCGACAGCTCCAGCGTTGCCGAAAATGCGGAACTTACTATTCCCGGTCGCGTATTCACGCAATCGGGATCAATTGCGGAGTTGATATTCAGTCATCACGCAAGCGAACGGACTCCTTTCGGACAGATCTTCGAAGCCTGGGCGTCGGCCCGGCATGTCTTGTCCGCCTTGTTCTGTGTTTTCGCTTTGTGAACCGGCTAGGCTCCCGGCCCAATTGACCTACTCGGTGACCGTGGGGGATGCCGTGCCGGTAGCAAATGATCTTTTAGCGACAAGACGGGTCCGGGTGACATGGAGCCGCACCTCGGCCGCCCTCTTGATCATTCTATCTTTGATCTTGGGCGCGGGAACAGCCCAGGCGTCCTCCGAATGGAAACCAAAGGACTCCCGCCGCTGGTCACCGGGCGCATTACCGAAAACCGAATCGGTCTCCGGCAGGAATGCGTCAAAGCCGGAGCGGAGAATTCCGACGGGCGACGGTACCCCCGCCTGGACCCCGCCCGAAGTCAGCTGGCCCGCGGCGGCTCAGGTCGAGGTGGATCTCGGCGCGCCGCCGGCCGCCGCGCGGCCCCGTTCACCGTTCGCCGTACCCACGCCCTCCGCCGGCGCCCCCGTGACGCCCCTCCTGGACCCGAGCCGGGCCGGCGCCGCTCCCGTCTGGGTCTCCGCGGCCCCGGGCAAGGACGCGCCGCGTACCGGCAAGGCCGCTGTGCGTCTCGCCGACCGGGCGGCCGCCGAGAAGGCCGGCGTCCAGGGCCTCCTGCTCGGAGTCCGGCCGGCCGAAGGCGCTCAGGACGGCTCCCCGGTCAAGGTGTCCGTCGACGTCTCGGCCATCGCCGGCGGCTTCGGCGGCGACTGGCTCTCCAGGGCCCGCCTCGTCGCGCTGCCCGAGTGCGCCCTGACCACCCCCGAGCGCGCGGAGTGCCGTACGCGGACTCCCCTGCCGACGGCCAAGGACGGGGACCGTCCCGGGCTGCTCAGTACGGAGGTCTCCCTCAAGGGAAACGGCAGCGGCACGGCTGATGGGCCCCGGCCCGCCACCGCCCCGGCCGGAACCACCGTGCTCGCCGCAGCGGCCGCTCCCGGAGGTCCCGCAGGCACCTACACGGCCACGAGCCTGGCACCGTCCGGCACCTGGAGCAGCGGTGGCAGTACGGGCGGCTTCTCCTGGACCTATCCCATCGAGGTCCCCGACGGGCTCGGCGGCAGCAAGCCGAGCATCTCCCTCTCCTACAGTTCGCAGTCGGTGGACGGCCGCACCGCCGCCACCAACAACCAGGCTTCCTGGATAGGCGAGGGCTGGAACTACTCGCCCGGCTTCGTCGAGCGCCGGTTCAAGCCCTGCTCCAAGGACGGCGAGGAGGGCTCCAACGAACAGTGCCTCGCCACGGACAACGCCACGGTGTCCCTCAACGGCAAGTCATCCTCCCTGGTCCGTGACGACAAGTCCGCCACGTGGCGGCTGGAGAACGACGACGCGTCCAAGGTCGAACGGCTGACCGGAGCGTCCAACGGCGACAACAACGGCGAACACTGGAAGATCACCACCGCCGACGGCACCCAGTACTACTTCGGCGTCGGCCGCAAGCCGGGCAGCTCCACCGCCCCGGCGACCAATTCCGCCTGGACGACCCCCGTCTACGGCAACAACACCGGCGAGGAATGCCACCAGTCCACCTTCGCCGCCTCCTGGTGCCAGCAGGCCTGGCGCTGGAACCTCGACTTCGTCGTCGACCCCCGCGGCGGCGTGATCACCCACTGGTACGACACCGAGACCAACCACTACAAGCGCGGCGCCACCGCCGCGACCCCGGACGGTACGCGCACCTCCTACATCCGCGGCGGCAACCTCGCCAGGATCACCTACGGCTCCAGACTGACGGACGCGGACACGGTCAAGCCCACCGCACAGGTCCTCTTCACCACCGCCGAGCGCTGCCTTCCCGACGCCGGTTTCGACTGTGCGCCCGCCAAGCTGACCAAGGCGAACGCGGCCAAATGGCCCGACGTCCCCTTCGACCAGAGCTGCACGGCGACGGCCACCTGCGAGAACACGGCCGCCACCTTCTGGACCACCAAACGCCTCACCATCATCACCACCCAGGTCCTGAACGGCAGCGGCGGCTACAGCAGCGTCGACTCGTACGCCCTCAAGCACGAGTTCCCGAGCCCCCAGGACGGAACAGCCCCGTCCTTGTGGCTCGCCTCCCTCCTGCACACCGGCTTCGACGGAGCGAGCACGCTCGACACCCCGCCGGTCACCTTCACCGGCCGCCTGATGAACAACCGTGTCGACTCCAGTGGCGACAACAAGCCGGCCCTCAACCGGCGCCGGATCACCGGCATCACCTCCGAGACCGGCCAGGTCACCGACATCGGGTACGCCGACCCCGACTGCACCCCGGGCGCAGGGCTCCCCGCCGCGAAGGACTCCAACGGAGCCCGCTGCTACCCCGTCTACTGGAACCCGGACGACAAGAGCCCCCTCGACCCCACCCTCGACTGGTTCCACAAATACGTCGTCACCCGCGTCACCGAACTCGACCCCTACGGCGGCTCCCCCGCCCGCGAGGTCCGCTACGAGTACGTCGGCGGCGCGGCCTGGCACCGTGACGACGACGAACTGACCGAGGACAAGCGCCGCACCTGGAACCAGTTCCGCGGCTACGAGCAGGTCGTCACGCGCGCCGGCACCGCCCCCGATGCCGTGTCCAAGAGCGCCTCCTTCTACCTGCGCGGCATGGACGGCGACACCAAGGCCGACGGCAGCAAGCGCACCGCCACGTTCACCGGCATCTCCGGAAACACTCTCCAGGACAGCGACGCCCTGGCGGGCACGGTCCGCGAGACCCAGACCTTCGCCTCCGACTACGGTGAACCGACCTCCGTATCCCGCTCCGAGCCCTGGCTGTCCGCGGCGACCGCGAGCCACGGCCGCGGCGCCAAGCTCCCCGCCCTCACCGCCCGCATGCAGCGAGCCGGAGCGTCCCAGAGCAAGTCCCTGCGCACCGACAGGACCTGGCAGACCACCTCACAGGCGGTCACGTACGACACCGCCTACGGAATGCCCCTCACCGCTCTGGACCGCGCCGACGGCCTGCCCGACACCTGCACCACCACCTCCTACGCCCGCAACACCGCGGCATCGATGATCGACCGGGTCTCCGAAACCGTGCAGGTCCAGGGCGACTGCGCGGCCACCCCGGCCGAGTCGAACACCCTCGCCCGCAACCGCACCGCCTACGACGGCCAGCCCATCGGCACCCTGACCGGACCCGGCCAGGTCACCGCCACCGAGGCACTGGACCGCTTCGAGTCCGGCCAGCCCAAGTACACCCCCGGCTCGACCGTCACCTACGACGCGTACGGCCGCGTGACCAGCACCACCGACGCCGCGGGAGCCAAGACCACGACGGTCTACGAACCGGCCTCCCTCGTCACCCCGGTCACGACCAAGGTCACCAACGCCAAGGGCTGGACGACGACCACCACGCTCCACCCCCTGCGCGGGCTCTCCGTCAAAACGGTCGACCACAACGGCCGCACCACCGAAGCCGCCTACGACGCCCTGGGCCGCACCACCAGCGTCTGGCTGCCGGGCCGGGCCCGTGACGCGAGCGCGAACACCGTCTACACGTACGACCTCACCAACACCGGCACCAGCTCCGTCACCACCCAGTCGCTGCGCAACGATCAGTCCTACGCCGCCTCGATCGCCATCAACAACGCGTTCGGGCAGCAAGTACAGCTCCAGTCGGTCGCGCTGAACGGTGAAGTGAACAGCCGCGTGATCACCGACACCGCCTACGACAGCCACGGCCGCCCCAGCACGGCCAACGGGGCGTACCCCAACCGGGACTCCGCCCCCGTGAAGGCACGGTTCCTTCCCGACAGCACCCTGGTCCCCGCGCAGACCACGACGCTCTACGACGGCCTCGGCCGGCCGACCGCCACGGTCTTCTCCTCCAAGGCCAAGGAACAATGGCGCACCGCCACCGCCTATCCGGGCGCCGACCGCACGGATACGCTCCCACCCATGGGGGACACCGCCACGAGCGTGATCACCGACGCCCGGGGGCGCACCGTCGAGCGGCGCCAGTACAAGAACGCCACGGCGGAAGGTGACTACGACCCGACCCGCTACACCTACAAGACCACCGGGGAACTGGCCCAGCTCACCGATCCCGCCGGCAACATCTGGAGCTACGACTACGACCTGCACGGCCGTCAGATCCGCGCGGCCGACCCGGACAAGGGCACGTCGACCATCACGTACGACACCGCCGGCCGGCTCGCCTCCACCACCGATGCCCGCGGTACCGCGGTGTTCACCAGCTACGACATCCTCGGTCGGCCCACGTCCCGCAACCTGAACGCGGCCGACGGTCCGAAGCTGACGACGTTCGAGTACGACACCCTGCTGCCCGGACAGCCCACCGCCTCCACCCGGTGGGTCAACGGCAAGGCCTGGCGCCAGGAGACCACCGGGTACGACATCGGCTACCGGCCCACCGGCACGATGCTGACCGTCCCCGACGGCGAAGGCGCCCTCAGCGGCACCTACTCCGCCTCGACCACCTACGACCCCGTCACCGGCCTCGAACGCCGCACCACCCTGCCGGCCGTGGGCGGGCTGCCCTCGGAGAAGCTCGAAGGCGCCCGCAACATCAACGGGCTGCTGCGCTCCTACGGCTCGGACACCGTCGACTACGTCAACTTCACCGACTACGACGAACTGGGCAACGCCCGGCGCACCACCTTCGGGGACAGCCCCCGCCAGTTCGTCGTCACCACCCTCCAGGACCCGGCCACCGGACGGCTCCTGCGCACCGAACTCAACCGCCAGAACGACACCACGCCGTTCGACACCACCGCCTACACCTACGCTCCGACCGGCGACGTCACTTCAAGCGACAACGCCCAGGGCGCGGTGCGGGACCTCCAGTGCTTCGCCTACGACCACCGGCACCGGCTCACCGAGGCATGGACCGACACCGGCGACACCACCACCCGGCCCGGCCCCTCCGTCCCCGGCATCGGCGGCTGCGCCGCCGCGACGCCCCAGCCCGGCAAGATCGGCGGGCCGGCCCCCTACCACCAGTCGTTCACCTACGACATCACGGGCAACCGCACCTCGGTCACCGACCACGACCCGGCGGGCGACACCGCCAAGACCGTGACCACCACGACCACCTTCCCCGCCCCCGGAGCCGCCCGCCCGCACGCTCCGGCGACCACCACCCGGGGAATCGGCAGCGGCCCGACGGTCACCAGCCCGGTCACGTACGACGAGACCGGCAACACCCGCACCCGCCCCAACGGCTCCGGCGGGACCCAGACGCTGACCTGGGACGAGACGGGCAGCCTCGCCTCGGCCGGCAGCGGCTCCGGCACCTCCACCTACGTCTACGACGCATCGGGCAACCGCCTGCTGCGCAGGGACCCGGGCAAGACGACACTCTCCCTGGGCTCGACGGAACTCACCCTCGACACCACCACCAACAAGGTCACCGGCACCCGCTACTACGCGGCTCCGGGCGGCACCACCATCGTCCGCACCTCCGACGGCAAGCTCTCCTACGTCGCGGCCGACCACCACAACACCGGCACCACCGCCGTCGACGCCACCACCCTCCAGGTCCAGCGCCGTACCACGAAGCCCTTCGGCGAGGAACGCGGAACCGCTCCGGCGGCCTGGCCCGGAGAGAAGGGCTTCGTCGGCGGCACCCAGGACAAGACCACCGGCCTCACCCACCTCGGCGCCCGCGAGTACGACCCCCGCACGGGCACCTTCCTCAGCGTCGACCCGGTCCTCATCCTGGACGCCGGCCAGTCCTTCAACGCGTACAGCTACGCCAACAACAGCCCGCTCACCACATCGGACCCGAGCGGCCTGTGCGCCGAACTCGACTGCCCCACCCGCGCCTGCGCCACCTGCCGCAACTCCACCCCGGGCCACGAACCCCGCCCGGGCGACGACCAGCCGGGCAGCGGCTCCGGAAACCCAGCGGCCCGCTCAGGCGCCGGCGCAAGCTACGGCAACACGTACAAGCCGTCCCCGGTCGGCGGCAAACCCCTCAACTGCAGCATGAGCCGCTACGGCTGCGGCGGCTCAAGACCCCCGGCCCCACCCACTCCCCTGCCGGCACCTCCGTGGCTTCCCCCGCCGCCTCCCGTGTTCGTTCCGTCCGACTGCCGGATGGACGACGTGAGGGCCGCATGCATGGCAGAGGTTTCACGGGCGCAGATCCTCGACCACCCCTTCAACCCGGGGAACAGGAAGAACGGCGCCAATGACCTGGCGTACTGGTACGCCGAGTACTCGGATAGCTGCACGAAGCGCGCCCAGCAATACGTGTGCTTCGGCAGTTCTCCGGCGGGCGACCAGCCCTTGACGATCGGTGACGTGCATTTCTATCCGCGCGATAAGGATGATTTCGCGGACCGCCTCGACGATGAGGCCCTATGGCGAGAAAAAATGCTGCCGATAGCCGGACCCGAAACGGTCGAAAAATTCGGCCCCAACCTGGAACGACACGAAGGGACTCATTCCCGGCAATGGTCCAGGTCGGGAAACGCGGCGGTATTCGCGCTGAAATATTTCGCGGAAATGGGGGTGTCTAAATACGAAGTGGGCAGTGTCGCACATGCGAACCGCTTCGAAGAAGAGGCGAATCTCTGGTGGGGCGGCTATCTGACTTGGTATCCGGCACAGTTTGTGGTGCCCGGCAAGAGGCTGGAATTCTGAAAGGATCGGAGATGGACTTGGGGACTATACGGCGGATGGCGGCCGTGGCGGCTACGGTGTCGATCGTGGCCTCAGCAGCCGGCGGATGCACACCCGCCCCCAAGGCTCTGCTTGCTGTCGAGCGGACAGACGCAGGTCGAGCGCGGGTACTGATCGCTCCGTGCCCCGAATATGACGCACTGCAATTCTCAGTCTCCAGCTCGGGTGGCAGTGTCGGCCATCAGCGGTGGGCTCTCATCAACGACGCCATGGGCGGACCGCTGGCGAGTGTGGATCTGTTTTCGCCTCCACA
Source organism: Streptomyces sp. NPDC059564 (assembly GCF_042735575.1). Taxonomy (NCBI): domain Bacteria; kingdom Bacillati; phylum Actinomycetota; class Actinomycetes; order Kitasatosporales; family Streptomycetaceae; genus Streptomyces; species Streptomyces sp. NPDC059564. Next base: position 12,646 of record NZ_JBHWBP010000002.1, read on the forward strand.
GGGGTGGAGTGTCACCAGGTCGGCCCTAAGTGATCTCAAGGGTGGTCGCGAATACACAGTAAAGATCGACGGCGCAGTACGGGGGCGAGGCCTAGACGGAAGGCTCTCTTTCACTCCCAGCCAGTTCGATTCACTGAAACCTGGACGCGTGATCGTCACGAACGGCGAGGACAGTAAGGTGATCGAAAAATCCGAATTCATGAAGAAGGATGCCGGGCGCTGCGCGTGACCATGGACCTCGACGGCGCAGTGCGAGGCCGCGGGTTGAACGGAAGGATATCTTTCACCCCAAGATTTCGAAGCACTGGCGCCCGGGAAGGTGCTCGCCCGCAAGGGAGGCGGACTCGGCAGCCATGCAATGAGAACTCATGGTGGGGCGCCTATGAGAAATTGTATGGGAATCAGGAAGGGCAGGCTGCCGCGAATAGCCTTGCTGGTCGCGGCTGCGCTGTTTGCGTCAGGGTTGATGGGGTGCGGCCCAGCACCGAAGTCGCTGCTCGCAGTGGAGCGGGCCGAGGGCGGTGGCGTTCGGCTGCTGATCGCCTCTTGCGCAGACTACGACGTGGACTATGTTTCGGTCTTCCTGGATTCCGACGCGGCCGATGAGAGTTGGCGGCTGAGCAACAGGAGCAGCCTGGGGGCACCCGGACAAATAGAGCTTTTCGAACCCCTGGACGGGTGGATGGTTGACCAGAAATCAAATCTGACGGAACTGCGTACCCCCGGGACTTATGTGGCGAAGGTCGACGGGGCGATCACGTCGCGCGGTCTGAACGGCCGGGTCTCTTTCACACTCGCAAGCCTGGAGAAGCTCGATGCAGGCAAGGTCATCAGCGGAACCAGGGGTGATCAGGTGATGGGCCGGTCCGATTTCCTGAAGCCGTCCCCCGACCGGTGCAAGCCCTGATGTGCGGGCGGGCGGGCGAGCGAGCGGGCGGGCGAGCTCGAGGGGACATCGAATCGTGCAACGTCTCCGAAACCTTTGCGCGGCCCGCGCGCTGACGCAGGCTGGGAGCGGGCCCTCCCTGCCCGTGAACCAACCTCGCGCAGGAAACGAGGAGGCGAAGAACCACGGAGTTTGTGAGGCCCACCCAAAGACGGGTCGCGTTACTACAGTGCGTCGGCCGCTGGTACGCGGGCCAGCGCGTCGACGAGCTGGTGTATGGAGACCGAGCCCGACTCGGGCAGACCCGCCTCCTGCCAGGCTCTGCGGGCAGCCTCCTTGTCCCCCTCGGCGGCGGCCAGCACGTTCTCCTTGGCGCTGTGTTCCTGGACCGGGTCGGTGTCCAGGCCATGGTCGGTGAGGTGGACGACGGTGCGGACCTGGAGCTTGGCATTGGAGGCCATCTGCTCGTTCAGCCGGTAGACGCGCAGCCGGTGACCCACCAGACCGCGGGCCCGTTCGATCATGGCCCGGCCGGCCTCACTGTCACCGCGGTCGGTGCGCAGGCGTTCCAGCTCCCCGGAGGTGTTGCGGAGCAGGAGGACGCCCCGGGTGCTGGTGTCCTCGACCAGGACGGACAGGAGAGTGGCCGTGAACTGTTTCGCCGCGTCCAGCCTGGCCAGGTCCAGCCCGACGGTGTCGGCGAGGGTATAGAGGTGCACGGCCCGCGCCAGCACCTGCTCGCCCCAGGCGGCTTCTTCCCCGGGTGGGCAGGGGCCTACGGCGCGGGCGGCCGCCAGAGTGAGTTCGAGGTCGCGGGCGTTCACAAGACCAGCATCCCCTGCCTCCTGGTCCGGCGGTGCGGGTACCCGTGAAGGTCTCGGGACCCCAAACCGCTCTCGCGGCAGCCCGGGCAAGAACCCGGGGGCATCCCCGCGTGCGCGGGGAGCAGTCGCGCCTTGCTGTAGGCGGCGTGGCGCTCGTGTGGGTCATCCCCGCAGGCGCGGGGAGCAGACTTACTGACCTGGGACTTTAGGCTAGCCGGACCGTGTTTGCGAGCACTTTCAGCGAGCTCGGCAATCGGGGCATGGGCTGCATATTCGGCCTCTTTCTCGTAGAACCCGCCTACGAAGCCGTGGCCGTTGCCCCTGCTGGGGTCCGGCACGGGCTGCTGATCAGGGTGGATGGCTACAGACGCCATTTGGTCGTAGCCATAGGCCGACGACGTTGTCGGTGCCGGATGACACCATCCGGCTCATAAGTGGTGAAACTTTCAACTGGCATGAGCTCTTGGGACGGTGGCAGGAGGAGTGGGTGCCTCGCGCGGACGACGACGAGGACGACGACGGTGGCGGGGAGACCCTTTTCGGCCGCGCGGTGGTCGTGTGGCGCGACCCGAGGCGCTCCTCCCCAGGTGACCACCCGACCGCGTTCCACCTGTCGATGGCCGAACAGGGCAAGGAGCTCTACGCGTTCACCGTGCGGGGTACGAAGATCCAGCGCTCCGGCGCGATACCCCAGGCCCTGGACCCCGCACGGCTGTTCCGCCCGGAGGACACCGAGCCGGACAACGAACTGCGCGTACTTCAGGCCCTCCACACCGAACTCGGACTCTCGCTCCCCCGCTTCGCACTGACCCAAGGCCGCCTCCACACCCTCACCACCCGCTCCTGGACCCGGGCACCCCGCGCGGGCGAGGGGTACGCGTACATCACCTTTGTGCGGCACCGGCCCTGATCGCGTTTGTGCGGCACCGGCCCTGATCGCGGATGTACTGCTGCCCCGAACCAGAGCGCTGGATTCGGGGCAGCAGTACTCAGAGAGGCTGGAACGGACCCGAGCTGGGACGTTCAGCCGACGCCGCAGGCGACCCCGGCCAGGCCGAACACCGAGGGACGCGCCTGGCCGCTCACGGGGTCAGGTCCAGGATCCGGACCGGCCGGCCTTCCCAGCGTTTCGGCAGCGTGGTGGCCACGATCGCGCCTTCGGGCCGGTCCGCCGTGGGCTGCGCCGCATGCTGACTGTGGGCGGCCGCCCACGTCTCCTGCTGCGCCACAGCGAGCGCGGCGGGCAGGTCCAGGTCCAGGACGGTGATGCCAGGCAGGGCTGCCAGGTGCTCGGCGGTGCCGGGACGGGCCCGGTCGGCTTCGACGAGGGCGCACGAGGGCGCGTAGAGGAACCATCCGGTCTCGGCATGCGCGCGGTGGATCAGGCGGGAGGCCAGCACGTTGCCCTGCCCGGCCGCGGCCATCGCCGTCTCGTCGAGCACGATGTGCATCGCTTCGCTCACGGGCTCTGCACCCGCGCAAGGCGGCGGTCCAGCTCGTCATCGAGCTCGCCCTGCTCGGCCGGGGTCGGCGCGTACCCGTTCCAGGCGCGCAGCGCGGCCTGTGCCTTCTCCGCGCGCTCGGCGCGTTCGGTCGGCGTCAGCATCGTCTCGGCCAGGCGGGCCAGGTAGGCGCGGAGGGACAGCCCCTCGGCGGCCGCGATCGCAGCCAGGCGGTCCTTGGCTTCCTCGGGGATTCTCACGTTGGCATCGGACATGGTCGTGCTCCTTCCCATCCCTACAGGGTACGGGTACGTACCCGTACCCGCTACTCGCCGACAGGTCGAGCCGTCCAGCAGCGCCCGGACCCGGTCGGGGGTCATTCCCGCGGGTGCGGGAGGCGGCCTACGGGTCAGGCGTCCGATTCGGCCAAGGGCTGGCCCGGTTCGGTGGACAGGACCAGTTGGGTGATGGCGAAGCCGTCCGGGGTGCGGACCTCGATGCGGTACAGGCCCGGGGCCGGTGTGGACGCCGTTGCCACCGCGATGCCGTCCTCCCAGGTCAGGGCGAGTCGAGCCGCCGGGCCGCCCGGATTGGCGAGGTCGGTGAGGTGGCAGGTCAGGCCCGAGAGGGAGTCGACGTCGCTGAGGTGGAGCTTCCAGGGCCGGCCCGCCTGGACCAGGTCGGGGGCGCTCAGGCCGCAGCCGGCTTCGCCCTGGGGAGGACCGGGGTTGATGTCGTCGCGGACGATCTCGGTGACGGCTTCGAGGGCGGTCCGGGCCTTGGCGACGTCGCCGTGCTGGAGGGGCAGGTGGGTGATGGTGTCGGTGAGGACGGCCGACTCCTTGTACACGGTGCCGTCGCCGTGGACCTGGAAGTACCGGACGCGGTCGTGCCGGTCGCGGATGAAGGTCCCGTCGGAGTTCTGGCGGGCTCCGTCGTAGTGGGCCTCCACCGTGCCGTCGGTGATGGTCAGGTTCTGCCAGGTGGGCTGGTTGACGCCGACGACGGAGCGGTGGCCGGGCAGGGTGATGCTCCGCTGGCCGTGGTGGAAGACGGCCGCGTTGCGTGCCAGTTCCGCGTCGCCGCCGATCGCGGTGACGTCGCCGGGGGTGAGGTGGCGTACGTCGCCTGCCGCGCGCAGGCTCCGGTACTGCGGCAGCAGGTCGTGGAGGCCGGGCATGGTGGCGCAGACGGCCCGGAGTTTGCGGTGCGGCAGCGGTACGGGGGTGCCGCGGCCGGTGGCGAGGATGACCGCCGCCTTGACCGAGCCCTGGAAGGGCGTGCCGAGGGTGATGACGCCCCGGGTGTCGGTGTGGAGGTCGCCGTCATAGCCGGGGTCGAGCGCGGCGCGGGTGACGAGCCCGCCCATGGAGTGGGCGACGAAGACGAGCCGCCCTTCCCGCTGGTCGGCGCGGTGGCGGCGGGCCTGCGCGTGGGCGGGGTGGCGGCGCCAGTCGGTGAGGTGGAGGCGTGCGGCGTCCGCGAGGAGGCGGCCGTTGGTGGCGACGGGCAGGCGCCAGTCGTAGGCGAATTCGAGGATCGCGGCGGGGTCGGCGACGCTGGTGAGGATCGTGTCGACCAGGTCGGTGTACGGCTCGCTGCCGGCGAGGTACGGAGTCCAGGCCGAGTGCTTCAGGAGGCCGGTCGCCTCGATCCTGCCGGTCTTGCCCGCCAGCTCGTCCTCGGTCATGGCCAGGGATTCCAGGCCCGAGGGGGTGGTCCAGGCCTTCAGCAGCCAGGAGATGCCGCCGATGCCCCAGACGTCCTTGCCGGTGGTCGTGTCGTACAGCGCGCTGCCCATGATCCCGGGTACGACGACGACCGCGTCCTGGGTGACGTGGTCCGGTAACTCCCCGGTGCCCTGCGGGTGCTGCGCGGCGGTGGTGCGGTGCGGGTGCTCGTCCATGGCAGTGAAGAATAGGGACCGTGGACGGGGAGCGGGGTGAGATCGGCTTAGCCGGTCCGGTGAGGGCGACATCGGCGTCGCGGGTCGTCGCCGGGAGGGTGCCGAAGCCGGCGCTGCCGGTCCGCGCCGATGCGGAGGCCCAGCCGCGGGCGGGCACCTTGTTCGTCCTGCCGATGGAGGACGGTACGGAGGCGCTGCGGCAGGCCTTCGGCGCGCAGCTGGAGGCGGTGTCCCTGTGGTGGGAGCGGCCGCCGCCGGACGGGCCCGGTTTCGTGAAGGTGGCGCCCTCGCAGCCGGTGACGAGCCGTCATGAGGTGGAGTGCTTCCTGACCACGTCGAGGATCCGGGAGTCGGAGCCGGACGTCCCCGTGGTGCTGTACGTGACGGGCCACGGGCTCACCTCGGCCTCGGCCAAGCACTTCGCGGTCCTGCGGGACACCGACACCGGGCGGCTGCTGGCGACGGGTCTGCGTACGACGGAGATCGTGATCGCCGCGCTCGACTCGTACGCGCGGGACGTCCTGGTGGTCGTGAACATGTGCGAGTCCGCCGACCTGGCGGGCGAGCTGCTGGAGCTCGCACGGGACCTGGACACCGCGCGCACCACGTACGGCACGCTGAACGTCCTGGTCACGGCGGCGCCCAAGATGCGGGTGATGGGTGGGGAGTTCGCGCGCGTCCTGCGCGCGGCCCACGAGTGGCTGCGTACGGCCGGAGGGATCACCCGCCCGTACCTGACGATGTCGGAGTTCAGCCGGGCCCTGTACCAGGCGGCGCAGGCGATCGGCGCGGAGCGCGGCCGGAGCCCGTCCGTCGACTGCCGGGTACTCATGGGGGGCAAGCTCCACGTCCCGACCCTGGCCCTGCCGAACCCGGGCTACCGGCCGGAGCGGGCCGCGGTGGAGGAGAGCCGCCAGGAGGTGGCGGCGACCCTGGAGGACCTGGGCTACTGGCTGGAGAAGGCCAGCGGCCGCACCGGCGCCGACGACACCGGCTGGTACTTCTCGGGCCGCAAGCGGCTGAATTCCTCGGTGATCTCCTTCCTGGGAGGCGCGCCGGGGGTCCTGGTCGTCACCGGCATCACCGCGAGCGGGAAGTCGGCGATCCTGGGCCGCGCCGTGACCTTGAGCGACGCGACGTTCCGCAGGTCCGGCCTGTACGCGGCCGCCGTCGAGCACTGTCCGCCGGAAACCGTTCCGGGCGAGGGCTCGGTGACCATCGCGGTCACCGCGCGCAACCGGGAGCCGCTGGGGCTGTTGCGGGTCATCGCCCAGAAGCTGGGCGTCACCCCGGATCCCGCCGGCAGGGACCAGCTGAGCCGCTGGCAGTTGGGGCTGCGCAGGTTCCTGAATGCGCCGGGCCCCTTGGTCACGATCGTCGTCGACTCCCTGGACGAGGCGACCGAACCGGCGGCGGTGCTGCACCAGGTCCTGGTGCCGCTGGCCGGCCACCTGTCCGTGCGTCCCGCCGTGCCTCCGGCGCCTTCGCCGGAGGGGGGCCGGGCCGGCTCCGGCGACCTGCCCCCGCCCGTGCGGCGCGGGGTCCGGCTGGTCGTCGCCGTCCGCAGCAGCGACCCGGGCGACGGCGAACGCCCCGTCCCGGACGGCGGCCCGGACCTCCTGGACCGGCTGCGGGACGCGTTCCGCGGGGCGGCGGTGCTGCGTACCGACGACGAGGACATGGGCAAGGACGTCGAGGGGTACGTACGGGCCCGCCTGGACGGGGAGGCCGCCTGGGCGGGACACGATCCGACGGAGGTGTCGGAGACGGTGGCCGGGGCGGTGGGGCGCTCCTTCCTCGACGCCCGTGTGGCGGCGGGGCAGTTGCGCACGGCGGGACCGCGGCTGCTGGACGACGCGCGCTGGCTCGCACGGCTGGGCGAGGGCACGACGGGACTGCTGAAGGCCGATCTGGCGAGGTCGGCGGAGGACGGCCTGGCGGCGGACGAGGCGCTGGCGCTGCTGCGCGCGACGGCGTTCGCGCAGGGGCGCGGCATCGCCTGGGGGGAGGTGTGGCCCGCTGTCGCGTCCGCGATGCTCGGGAAGGCCCTCGATGACGCGGATGACAAGATCCGGATTCTGCTGGAAGGGCGCCTGGCGGGGTATCTCACCCGTGACGTGGAAGAGGACCAGCGGGTGTACCGGCCGGCGCACGAACGGCTGGCCGCCGTCCTGCGCGCGTGGCCGGTCGGCGGCGCGCTGCCTGGTGGGGGGATGGGAATGACGGGTGGTCAGGATGAGCCTGCCGATATCGCCGATATCGCCGATGACGTCGATAAGGCCGAGGCTGGTGGGGCCGACGAGGTTACGGGGGCCCGCGAGGCGGGAGACGCGTACACGGACGACGATGACGCCGCCGCGCACGCCCGTATCGCGCGGGCGCTCGCCGATCTGGCCGCGCCGCACACCGGCAGCGCCGCCGGCACCACAGGCACCGCCCCGCATCCCTACGTACGCCGGTACCTCGCGCGCCACGCCCGTCTGGGCGGGGTACTGGACGACGCGCACGTGCCGCCCGACGTCCTTCCGTGGCTGACCGGCAGCCCCATCCGCGGCCTGCTGGGCCCGGACCGGGGGCAGGACGGCAGGCTCTGGCTGGAGGCGTGGGCCTCGGTGGAGCCCTACCTGCACCGCGCCGACCACGCCTCGCGCCTGGCCAGCCTGCAGCTGGCGTACACGGCGCTGCGCTTCCCCGGGCTGCCGCGCCCGCGGACGCCCGAGGACGCGGGTGCGGCAGGCGTGCTGCCCGGTCCGCTGGCCGTGCTGTGGTCCCGGTGGGCGCCGCCCGTCAACGTCCTGGCCACCCTCGGCTCCACCGTGCGCTCCATGACGGCGGTGACGGCACCCGACGGGCGCGGCGCCCTCGCGGTGGGCGACGACGACGGCGGCATCGAACTGATCGACGCGGTCGAGGGGACGGCCGTCCGCGAACGGATCCGCGGGCACGAGGGCGCCGTGCACCACCTGCTCCTCGCGCCGCGCCCCGCGCAGTCCCCGCTGCTCGTGTCGGGCAGTACGGACGGCACCGTACGCCTCTGGAACCCGGCGACCGGCGGGCTCGTCGACCAGGTCCACCGGCCCGGCGGGATCTGGATCGCCGACGTGTGCGCGTACCGCGACGGCGGGCACGAGCTCGCGGTGTTCTGCGTCAACGGAGACGGGGAGGTGGTCTGGTGGAACGAGCGGATGGGGCCGCAGGACCTGCTGACCCTGCCGGGGGACACACCGCGTACGAGTGCCACCGCCCTGGCGGCGGTGGAGGATCCGCCCGGCCGGCCGTTGCTGGCCATCGCCGACGGATCGTTCCTGACGTTCCGGGATGCCACGGCCGGCGTGGAGGTGGCGCGGTTCGGCCTGCCGGGCGATGTACGGGTGCTGGCTCCCACCACGCGGCCCGGGACCGTCGCGGCGGGCCACACGGACGGGAGCGTCACCGTCTGGGGCACCGGCGGACTGCGCTCGACCCTCGCCGGCGCCGCCGGACCGGTGAGCTGCCTGGCCGCCCTCACCCTGGGCGAACGCCACCTCCTCGCGGCCGGGACGGCGGACGGGATCGTCGTATGGGACATCTCCGCGGGGGAGAACGCCGACTTGACGCCGCCGGGGCTGCTCGGCGGGCACAGCTCTGCCGTGACCGCGCTCAGCCCCGTCGCCCCGCCGGATGCCGGGATCCTCGTCTCTGCCTCCAGCGACGGCACGCTGCGCCTGTGGAACCGGGAGGTCCTGGAAAGCGCGCTGAGCGGCGCGCGTACGCATGCCGGGCCCGCCCCGACGGGTGGGGCGCTGCTCCTGCCGGAGCCGGGTGATCCGCGCGGCCCTTCCTGGTTCGCGCTCAGCGGCGACCGCGTCCCCCACATCGAGGTCCGGGACATCGGCACGGGGGACACGGTCGCCCGGATCGACACCGGCCGGCCGCCGTCCGCCATGGCCTGGGCCCAGCGCGGGGAGGGCCGCGTCCTGGTGTCGGCCGGCGGATCAGCCGTAGGCTCGGCAGGAGGCGAGGGCTACGGCATCCGGCTGTGGGACGCGGACAGCCGGCAGTTCTTGCCGGACGTCCTCGAAGGGCACTTCCTGCCGGTCCGCGCCCTCGCCTCCTGCGCCACCGCGGACGGCCGGCACCTGCTCCTGAGCGGCGGGGACGACGAAACGGTCAGGCTGTGGGATCTGGACGACCCGGGCCCACTGCGCGAATGGACCGGTCACGACCTGCGGATCCGGGCGGTGGCGGCCGCCTCGGCGGAGGGGGGCGGGGACTGGTTCGCCTCCGCCAGCTCCGACGGCACCGTACGGCTGTGGGACGCGGAACACGGGCCACTGGGCGGTCCCCTGCGCTGCGACCAGGGCCTCCTGCACGCCGTCGCCCTCAACCCCTGCCCGATCGGCGGCCTTCCGCCTCATCTGGCCAGTGCCGGGGACACCGGCACCGTACGGCTGTGGGACCTGCGGGAGCACCGTCCGCTGGGGAAGCCGCTGACCGGCCACACGACGGCCGTGCACGCCCTGGCCCTGTGGAACGCGGACGGCCACGGCAGCTTCGCCGCCGCCGGCGCCGCCGACGGGACCATCCGCATCTGGGACGCCGCCACCGGGCTGTGCCGCCTGCTGATCGCCACCGGCAGCCCGGTCCGCAGCATCGCCGCCCACCCGGCGGCGGGCGGCGGACGCGTCGTACTGTCCTTCACCGGCGACGCCGGAGCGGCCGCCGTGGAGGTCGACCTCGCCCAGTGAAAAGGGGCACAGCCCCTGGTGCGGCGCGGCCCACTTGCCGGGGCCGTCAGCAAGGAATGCGGGAACCGCCGTCGTCCAGGTAGAGGTTGGAGACCCAGCCGAGCTTCGTCGAGGCCGTACGCAGGTAGGTGAACCCGTCGGTCGTGCAGTAGTAGTCGACCGAGTTGACAGGGGCTGCGGTGCCGATGATCTGGCATCCCCAGGCCGGACCGTTGCGAAGGTTGACGTTGTGCGGGAAGTGCTGCGCGAACGGATGGTGGTCAAGGTTGGAACCGGCACCACCACAGGCGAAGGCTCCTGCGGCAACTGCCGCAGGAGCCTGCTGCACGGATGCCGACGCCGTCGCTGCCACAACGGCTGACGCAGGGGTCCGAGGAGGCCTGGCCGAAGGCGACCCGCCTGCCGGAACCAATGCACCGCGTGGCCGGTGCACAGACCTCTGTGCGCCCCCCGTGTTCCCTCGTGCGCCCCCGTTGCCCACCGCAACCCGGTCGCTTCGGTCGTACCCGAGCATGAAAATGATCGTTCGGCATGTGCCACGGATCAGTACGCCCTATGACGGGCGCCCCACACATCACACGCTGACCGATAAGCACACCACTCATGAGTACCCCTCATGAACAGAACACCACACCGTCACGAGACCGGCTCTCCCGGCGGACCGGACCGCCCTGCCGGCCCCGCCCGCCGCACGAGACCACGAGCATCACCGGCCCGCGCCCCGCCTCCCGCGGAGGGCGGCCGCCGGAGCAAGGAGAGCGGCCGTATGAGCCGGGACACCGCACAGCCGGACGTCAGCCTCATCCCCGCGCCCGAACGCGGCATCTGGCGACTGGGGAAATCCCAGAACCCGGTCACGTACGAAAGGATCAGCCAGGAAGACGCGGACCGGACGGGCGGCAACCGCTGGAGCCTGGTCAGCTACGGCACCCTCTACTGCGCCTCCGAGCACGACGGCTGCTTCGCCGAGGCGTTAGCCAACTTCCGCGTGCACCCCGCCATGCGGGAGCTCATCGCGGACGACTGGCAGGAGCCGTTCTTCCTGGGCCCGGGCAAGATCGCCCGCGACTGGACCACGCGCCACACCCTGGTCCGCCTGCAGCCGCCCAAAGACGCCCTCTTCCTGGACGTGGACGACGAGCGGACCCAAAAAACCCTCTCCCACGAACTCGCGGACAAACTGGCGGAACAGGACGTGGATCTGCTCACCACGGAACACATGCAGGGATTCAACCGCCGGATCACCCGGCTGATCTCGGCCTGGGCCATCACCCAGCGCACTGGCCCCACAGAGCAGGAGCGCCTCATCCACGGCATCGCCTACCGTTCCCGCTTCGGCATGCGCCAGTGCTGGGCCGTCTTCAGCGACGTGGAGCTGAAGCAGGAGGAGTCCAGCCTGGTCTTCCCCGAGGCGGAGGCGCTGCGGCGGGTGGCGGAGGAGTACGGCCTGACGATGCTGTGACCGAAGCCCTGCCCTCCCCCTATCCCCACCTAAAACCCACCTGGAAACCAACCTGAAAACCACCACACGACCGTCGTCCGAAAGGGGGAAAACAACTCACCCCCCGCACTCCCACACCTCCGCCCCATCCCCCGGATGGACGACATCGGCGCAGGTCAAGAGCTAAGTCCAGTCTCAAACAAGGAAGTTGACGCCCCATCGAGAACGCGCTGGATTCTGCCTAAGAGGTAGAGTTGGCAGGTGTTAATGGGTAACCTAACAAGTACATCGACCGACTTGGAGCATGTGGGGGATCTCATGACCAGCACCGGCAACGCCGTCCGGACGTTCTTACCCGTGAGGTTCACTTCGCACCTCCCGGCACCACCGAGCACCAGAAGCACCGCACTCCCTGGCATCCCCAGTCATCCATGCGCCGGATCCTCGCGGACCGGAATACATCGATGCTGAACGCCGACCGCCGCTAGCCGGCCGGTCCACCTCGCCCGCCCGCCACTGGTCACGCTTCCCAGCGGGTCGGAACACACCACGAAGCGTTCGCAGCTCGCCGAGACCGAGCGTCCCCTCCGTCTGCCATCGCAGCAGCACGCGACAGCCAGGTCCTGCGCGCACACCCGACACCCGTCGCCTGAACACGCGACCCGTCACCGCACGGGCGCGCAGTCAGGGCCACGAGGGAGACCTGACCATGCCTTCAGACACCACCACGCCCCCCGTCGCCGTCGCCAAGAGCGCCGCCAGCGCCGAACGGGCCCACATCGCCACCGTGCGCATGCACATCAGCGAGATCGCCCGGTTCCTCCAGGACAACCTGGGGCAGCGTCTGACCGCGCGCATCGCCAACATCAGCGATCCCAAGCAGGTCGGCAAGTGGGCATCGGGCGACACCACGCCCCGGCACGACTCCGAGGAGCGCCTGCGCGCCGCACTCCAGGTCTTCCAGCTCATCCAGGACGCCGAAAGCCTCTACACGGCACGCGCGTGGATGATCGGAATGAATCCGCAGCTGGAGGACGAGGCGCCGGCCCAGTGCATCGCCGACGGCCGGATGCGCGACGTCATGGTGGCAGCCCGCGCCTACGTCGACGGCGGCTGACCGAAAGACGATCTCAGAGCGAGGGCCGAAGCAGGGAGCTGCTTCACCTGCTTCACCCGCTCCTCAAGGGAGACCTGAACCGCCCCGCCAACCTCCTCGGTTGCTCGCTGGACCGGTATGTCCGCAGGAGTCTGGGCTGCTGCAATTGCCGTGTTGACGCCCGCGGAGATGAGAAGCGCGCTGCCAGGGGCTACGACGCGGGAGTCGATTCCGCGCAGGCCGCACCCCAGGCCCCTTACCTCCTCTTTGACTCGACCAACGGGTGGTCACGGTCGAGCGGGCCCAGCGCAGCCGCGCCACCCGGGGAACCGAGGGTGTTGAAGAATTCAACGTTCGCCTTGGAGTAGTCCCTCCACTCCGGCGGTACGTCGTCTTCATAGAAGATCGCCTCGACCGGACAGACCGGCTCGCAAGCACCACAGTCGACGCACTCGTCCGGGTGGATGTACAGGGACCGCCGGCCCTCGTAGATGCAGTCGACGGGACATTCCTCGATGCACGCCTTGTCCTTGACGTCGACGCACGGTTCCGCGATCACATAGGTCATGGCGTCTGGATTCCTCGGGTGAAGGGGCCCGTGCGGACCAGGGCGACGGCCGTGAGGACGGCTGTCGCGCCCGCGGCGCAGGTCAGGGTGAAGGCCATCTGGTGGCCGAAGTGTTCGGCGAGCTGGCCGGCGGTCAGGGCCGCGATCCCCTGGCCGACGATCAAGCCGCTGCCCAGCAGCGACATGGCTTCGCCCATGCGGGACGGCGGGGCCACTCGTTCAGCCAGGCCGAACAGCGCTATCAGGTGCGGGGCCACGGCGATACCGATGCCCGCGACGGCCGCGGCGGCGCCGAGAAGGCCGTCCACGGCGAGAAGCGGCAGCAGCAGCAAGGCCTGGGCCGCGATGGCGGTCCGGAGCCGGACCGTCAGGTCCTGGGCACCGGGGCGCAGGGTGACGGCGATCCCGGCCAGAGCACTCGTCACCGCCATCGCGCCCCAGACGAAGCCGGCCTTGCCGGGGTCGCCGAGGTGTTGAGCGAGAGCACTGATGCCGGCGTTGGCGCTGCCCCAGATCATCCCCTGCAGGAGGGCCATGGCGAACAGCACGGCGAGCGGCGGGGAGAGCAGCCGCTCCAGGTGGCCCGTGGCCTTTCCGGCCCCGCTGCCCGTCGGCGCCGTCGGGTGGACGGCGAACAGCACGCCGAACACGGCGATCAGCACACCGGCCAGTAGCAGCCCCGCCACCGGGTGGATCAGGGTCACGGTCAGACCGGCGAGCGCCGGACCGGCCATGAAGCTGATCTCGTCGACCGTGGTGTCGAACGACAGGGCTCGGCCCGTCAGGCCGGGTTCGTCCCCGGTCAGCGCGATCCAGCGGGTCCGCGAGAGCGGGCCGATCTGTGGCACGGTCAGTCCCACCAGCAACGCCAGGGCGGCCTCCACGACGGCCGGGGCTTCGGCGAGTACGGCTGCGACCAAGGCGGCGATGGCGAGCGCGTTGGCGAGCGAGGCGGCCAGGACGACCGCGCGGTGACCCAGCCGGTCCGCCATCCGGCCGATGGGGGGACCGCCGATGGCCTGCCCGGTCCACAGCATTCCGGCGGCGAGGCCCGCGCGGCCGATCCCGTTGAGCTCGGTCAGCATCAGCAGCGTGCCGATCGGACAGATCGCGGCGGGAAGCCGGGCCAGGAAGGAGATCGCGGGGAGGGCGGGCCCCGTTATGGACGTGACGGAGCGGGAAGCGGCGATGGTGGACAACGGAACTCCATGGAGTCGAGGGCAGGATGGGGCGGCGCCGGCGGTGCGGCGGCTACGCGCCGAACGCGACCGCCTGGAGTTCAGCGGTGCGGTCGGTGCGCTCCCAGGTGAAGTCCGGCAGCTCACGGCCGAAGTGGCCGTACGCGGCGGTCTGCGCGTAGATGGGCCGCAGCAGGTCCAGGTCGCGGATGATCGCGGCCGGGCGCAGGTCGAAGACCTCGCCGATCGCGTCCTCGATCTTCTGGACCTCGACCTTGGCGGTGCCGAAGGTCTCGACGAAGAGGCCGACGGGCTCGGCCTTGCCGATGGCGTACGCGACCTGGACCTCGCAGCGCGAGGCGAGGCCCGCGGCGACCACGTTCTTCGCTACCCAGCGCATGGCGTACGCGGCGGAGCGGTCGACCTTGGAGGGGTCCTTGCCGGAGAAGGCGCCGCCGCCGTGGCGGGCCATGCCGCCGTACGTATCGATGATGATCTTGCGGCCGGTGAGGCCGGCGTCGCCCATCGGGCCGCCGATCTCGAAACGGCCCGTCGGGTTCACCAGCAGCCGGTAGCCGTCCGTCGCCAGCTTGATGCCGTCGGCGGCGAGTTCCGCGAGGACGTGCTCGACCACGAACTCCCGGATGTCGCGGGTGAGTACGGCGGCCAGCTCGGCGTCGGGACCGAGCATCGACTTCAGGTCACCGTCGGAGGCGTGCTGGGTGGAGACCACGACCGTGTCGAGGCGGACCGGCCTGTCCCCGTCGTACTCGATGGTGACCTGCGTCTTGCCGTCCGGACGCAGGTACGGGACGACGCCGTCCTCGCGGACCTCCGTCAGCCGTCCGGAGAGCCGGTGCGCGAGGTGGATCGGGAGCGGCATCAGTTCGGGGGTCTCGTCGCAGGCGTAGCCGAACATCAGGCCCTGGTCGCCCGCACCCTGCCCGTCGAGCTCGTCCTGCCCGTCCTCGCCCGTGGCGTCGACGCCCTGCGCGATGTCCGGGGACTGCCCGCCGATGGACACCGACACGCCGCAGGAGGCACCGTCGAATCCCTTCGCCGAGGAGTCGTAGCCGATCGCGAGGATCGTGTCGCGCACGACCTGCGCGACCGGGACGTACGCCTTCGTCCTCACCTCGCCCGCGACGTGCACGAGACCCGTGGTGACGAGCGTTTCGACCGCCACCCGGGAGTGCGGGTCCTCGCGCAGCATTGCGTCGAGGATCGCGTCGCTGATCTGGTCGGCGATCTTGTCGGGGTGTCCCGCGGTCACGGACTCCGAAGTGAACAGGCGGTTGGTCATCGTGTCGCTCATCTCTTGGTCGTGCGGTCGTGGACGAGGGCGGCGAGGCGGCTCAGTCCCAGATCGATCTGTTCGGGGGTCAGGACGCTGAAGGACAGCCGGATCTGGTGTGTGCCTCCGGCTCCCGCGTAGAAGTGGCGCATGGGTGTCCACAGCACCCCGAAGCGGTCGGCGGAGTACGCGAGCGTCGCGTCGTCGGTCTCGAAGGGCAGGCTGAGGACCGCGAACATCCCGCCACCCGGAATGTTCCAGCTGACCTGTGCCCCGGGCTGCGGGAAGTGGCGCCGCAGTCCGTCGAGCACGGCCCGCAGGTTGCGGGCGTACACCTCGCTCTCGCGCCGGGTGGCCGCGGCCATGCTGCCCGCGTTCTCCAGGAGCTTGCCGCCGATGACCGCCTGCGAGATGGTCGAGGTGTTCAGCGTCAGCATGCTCTTGAGTTTGGCCAGCTGGTCGGCGAGCAGCGGGCCTTCACCGGCGGGTACCCCGTCGACGGGCTGGTCCGCGACGACGTAGCCCACGCGGGCGCCGGGGAAGGCCGTCTTGGCGAAGGAGCCCACGTAGACGACGCTGCGGTGCCGGTCGAGGGACTTCAGGGTGGGCAGGCGTTGCGCGCCGGCGTTGAAGAGGGAGTACGGGTTGTCCTCGATGACGAGGATGCCCTCCGCGGCTGCGGCCTCCAGCAGCCTCTCCCGGTCGTCCAGGCTCATGCTCAGCCCGCTGGGGTTGGCGAAGTCGGGCACCACGTAGCAGGCCCGCGGCCGCAGTCCGGCCGCGCGGGCTGCGCGCACCTGGTCGACGAGGTCGTCGACGTCGATGCCGCCGGTGCCTTCCCGCACCGGGCGGACCGGCATGTCCATCAGCCGGGCCGCGCCGAGGAAGCCCACGTAGGTGGGTGCGGGTGCCAGGATGACGTCCCTGTCGTCGGTGCGCAGGGCGCGCAGCAGCAGGATCATCGCCTCCTGGCAGCCCGTGGTGACCACGATGGCGTCCGGGTCGGCGGTGATGCCCTCGTCCACGGCCAGGTTCTGCACGAGCAGCTCCGTGAGCAGGCCCTTGGTGTGCCCGTACTGGAAGAGGGCGGTGCGCACCTGTGCCGGTGTCCGGCCGAGGTCGTCCTCCAGGTAGCGGGTGAACCGCTCCAGGTGGGCGTGGAGTTGCCCCGGGTCGTAGAACTGTTCATAGGGGCGGCCTGCGGCGAAGGAGACGGCGTCGGGGTAGCGGCCGGCGATCTCGTTGAGCAGGGTCATCGAGCCGAGCACCGGGTCGGACAGGGAACCGTGGAGCTCGTCCAGGCGCAGCGGGTCCGGGATCCGGCATCCGGCTGCCTGTTCGTGCGCCCGGGGGTCGTTGAGGGTGGTGGTCGTCATGAGGCGGCCTCTTCCACGGAAGGCGACACGGGCACGGCCGGGTTCCCGGCCCTGGCCCCGGTCCCGGTCCGGGTGCGCGGGCGCCGGTCGAGGCCCAGTACCAGGGGCACCGCGAGTACGTTCAGCCCGCCCAGCAGGACCCAGGGCCGGGCCGGCCCCTGGCTGAGGAGCAGTGTGAGCAGGGCGGGGGCGAGGGCGTTGCCCAGCGTCCAGGAGAGCTGGAACGCCCCCAGGTAGCGTCCGCGGATGTGTTCCGGGGCGAGTGAGACGCTCAGCTCGTTGCTCGGCGGGAGACTCAGCATCTCCGCGAAGGTGAAGATCAGCATGGCTGTCAGCAGGCCGACCGCCACGGCTGGCCCGGGCAGTGCGAGGAGGAGCGCGAACACGGCGAACGCGGCGGCGTTGACCATGGCGGCGAGAGCCAGCACCCGGGTGGGCCGGTGGCGTTCCGCCCACCGTGCCACCAGCGTCTGCGCCACGGCGACGAGGACCATGTTGCCGACGACGCACACCCCGATCAGCCAGGCGCCCGCGCCCAGCACCTCGGTGGTGTACACGGCCAGGAGGACGGGCAGCACGCTCGCGGCGAGGACGAACGAGAGGTTCGCGAGGACCAGCCGCAGGTACCGCCCGTCGCGCAGGACCTGCGCGTAACCGCCCAGGGTCGTCTTGTCCGCGTCTGCGTCTGCACCGCTGTCCCCCGGCGGATCGGGCCGTTCGGCTCCGGTTGCCGCGCCGGGCCGCCAGGTCGCGACCAGCCAGGCAGCGACGACGAAGGTCAGCGCGTTGACCAGGACGAGGCCCCGGACACCGGTACCGCTGCCCAGGGCGACCGCCACGGACGCGACGGCGGAGCCGAACCCGGCCCCGATGTTGCGGAGCGCGCCGATGAAGCCGAACCAGCGGGACCGGTCGCCGTGACGGGCAGCCGCCAGCATCACCAGAGCGCGACTGGACGTCCAGTAGATGCTGGAGCCGGCCTGGACGACCAGCTGGACCAGGACGATCTTCCAGGCCGCGTCGGCGAACAGGAATCCGGTGAATCCTGCCGCGGAGATCACGTTCGCGGCGAGCACCACCTTGCGGGGGCCGAGCCGGTCGATGAGCGGTCCCGCGACGATGGGGGTGGGCAGCGCGAGGAGCTGGCCGAGCGAGAGCGCCGCACCGATGGCACCGAGCGGGAGCGAGGTCGTGGCGCTGAAGTAGACGACGGTGAAGGCGAGGACCAGTCCGTTGCCGAGGCTGTCGAGGACGTTCGCGCCGACGAACCGGCCGTTCCCGGTGACGTCCGGCAGGCCCCAGCGGCTCAGCAGTCGCCGGCCGTTCACGGGCGCTCGAGACGGCCGTGGAAACAGGTGCCGACGCGGGCCCCGTTCGCCAGGCTGATCACGCCGCCGTCCAGGTCGGTCGTGCCCCGGACGAAGGCTCCGCCGTAGCCGTGCCCGGCCAGGAAGATCCCCCAGTTGAGCACCATGGACTCCGTGTCCCGCGTGCCGTCGCCGGCCGGGAACTCCTCGGTCACCGGCCGTACCCGCCGCTGGACGATGTACGGGCCGCCCGCGAACGCGTCGACGGTCCGGTTCCACTCCTCCCGGCCGGTGGACCAGCCCGGTACCACGTCGAGGCCGCCGTGGGAGCCGGTGGCCTTGACGACCAGGTCGTCGCGGTGTTCCCGGACGTACGGGAGCAGGTCGACGAGTTCGCCGTCCACGTGGACCTTCTCGTCGCGCAGGATCCTGCTCCACGGCAGGAGGGAGTCGACGGTCTCCAGCTCCGCGGCCGTGAACGCGCCGCGGTTGCGCTCGTCGCTGAGGACGGCGAAACAGCCCTTGCTGCCGTACACCTCCGGCTCCAGCGCGGTGAACAGTGCGGTCTTCCCGTCCCGGGCCGCGTCGTGGAGGGGACGCAGGAGTTCGGCGTCGCCGGGTGTGACCACGTCGTCGATGACGTAGAAGCGGTGGACGGCGTCCAGCCTGCGGCCGCCCACGTACAGGCCGTCCGGGCGGGCCCGGACCTGTGCCGCGTGGCAGGGCACCGCCTCGATTCCGTACGGCTTGAGCAGCTCGGCCATCACGCGCAGCCGGGGCTCCAGGTACGGGAAGCTCGTGGGCCAGTCGACGAGGCCGATCACCGGGTTCGCATCGAGGTCGAGGCCGGGCAGCACTTCGCGGAGCATCGTGACCAGCACCCGGGTGGTGTCGGTCGTGTCGACGCCGTGCTCCTCGGCGAAGGACGACACGTACGGGTGGGCGAGCAGCACGTCGTCGATGAGCGGAGTGTCGAACCCGCCCAGGGGGCTGCCGACGTTGAGCTCCAGGATGCGGAATCCGTTCTCCTCCTGGTACAGGTCGGAGCGTGCGAAGCGCGGTACCTCGCGCGGCGTTCCGTCCTCGCCGAGTGCCGTCGCGATCTGGAGCGGGGACCAGCCGACGGAGCGGGCGAAAGCGCGCACGTCCCCGTCGTGGAGCCGGTGGGGCAGGGAGACCAGCAGGTCGAACAGGTCACTGAGCCGGCGTCCGACCTGGTGTACCTGCTCGGCCTCCAGCAGTACGGGGCGGCTGAGGAACTTCTCGCCGAGGGCGGTACGCAGCAGGTCCGCATCGGCGCAGGCCCGTGCGAGGGAGCTGCCCGGGCGGGTTCCGGCGAGGTAGGCGCGGGTCAGGGTGTTCGCCATCAGCCGACCTCCACTCGTACGTGTGCCATGACGACCGCGGCGGCCGCGTTGACCTCGGCGGTGTCGGCGCCGCTCAGGATCACGTGGCCGACGCGTGCGTCGTTGCCCTTGTCCCGTACGCCGCCGACCCGCGTGCCCGGAGCGTCGGTGTCGACCGACATGACGTGGGGCGACGTGCCGAGGCCGCGCAGGCCCTGAAAGGTGCCGGCCCGGTACGAGGTGAAGAACCGGATGGCGGCGGCGCGCTCGTACGTCGGCGTGATCTCGGGCTGCCTGCCGGTGACGGCCTCGACGTAGGCGCGGGCCTCGTCGAGGCCGTGGGCCACGTGCATCAGCCGCACGACGTGGTCACCCGGCAGCCGCGCGCCCACCTCGATGATCTTCGCGCTGCCGTCGGGGGTGATCTTCAGCTCTATGTGCGCGACGCCGTTGAGTACGCCCAGTGCTTCCAGGGCCCGCTCCGAAGTCCTCCGGATCTGCGTCAGGGACTCCGCGGACAGGACGGCCGGCACCGTGTGTCCGATCTCCACCCGGTACGCGTCCTGCGTGGTGAACTTCTCGGTGACGGGCAGCATGGTGATCAGGCCCCCGCAGACCACCGCCTCGACGCTGAACTCCACACCGCCCACGTACTCCTGGATGATCACCGTGGTGTCGAGCGGGATGTGGTGGGGGGTCTCGACCGGCCAGGACTGGGCGAGGGCGAAGGCCGCCGCCAGTTCCTGCGGCTCCCGGACCACCGAGACGCCCCAGGAGGCCGACTGCTCGGCCGGCTTCACGACGAGGGGGTACTCCTGACCCCGCTCGGCGATCTGCGCGACGGCCGACTCGTACGTCCGGGCCAGGAGGGTGCGCGGGGAGGGCACCGCGTGCTCGGCGAACAGCTCGGCCATCACCCTCTTGTTGCGGCAGCCCAGCGCACGCCGAGGGTCGTTGCCCGGCAGCCCCAGCTCGGCGGCGAGGTCCGCGACGAGCGGGCTGAGGAACTCCCAGCCGCACACGATGCCCGACACGTCGTTGTCACGGGCGTACGCGACGAGCTGCCGCCGGGAGGTCTCGGTGTCCGCGAAGTCGGTGAACAGCACATCGTCGCCGATCAGCTCCTTGAGGGCCGGGGCGTAGCACTTCGCGTAGACGTCCTCGTGCGTGACGACCGTGACGCGCAGGCCGAGCTCCTCGGCCGCCCGCAGCAGGTACGGTCCGGTGTTGCCCATGGCCTCCAGCAGCAGCAGTCTGCTCATGCCGCCACCGGGCCCTGCTCCGCAGCGGCCGCGGCCGGGTCCGGGTCCGGGTCCGGGAAGAAGTCGACCAGCATCATGTCGCGGACGGCGAAGGGGAGGTCGGAGCCGGGCTCGATGGCCGACACGCCGTGGAAGACGCGGCGGTCGTCGATGATGACCGTCTCGAAGGGCTCCGTCAGCAGCGTGCTGAAGATCGGCTCCCGGTTCCGGTCGAAGAGCTGCGAGCGCCCGCCCTCGACGTTCTCGCGGCGGATCAGCACCTGGGCGACGAAGTGGTGGCCGTCCTCGTGAATGCCTTCCGGCGCCGGCAGCCCCGCGGCGTCCCGCGTGGCGGTGATCCGTATCTGGTGGACGCCGATGATGCCGTTCGCCGTGTCGAAGGTTCCCGGCAGTTGCTCCAGCAGGCCCCGGACCAGCGTCGAGAGCACGGGGGACGCCGCGACCTCGTCCTCCATCGGCGCGAACTCCCGGGCGACACCGCCGTGCAGGGGATTCACGTCGAGCGACTGGTGGAAGGCGCCGTGCGGAGCACGGACGAGCCCCGTGTCCGTCAGTCGGAACTCGCTGTAGCGACGACGACGGTAGTCGGCACCGCCCTTGAGGTAGCCGTCGACCGGCATGTCGTTCCAGGACTCACGCAGCAGCTTCACTTCGGCCTCGACGTGTTCACCGAGGGATCCGAGCACGTGCTCTGCGGGCAGATGGACATACGGCTGGGACATTGCGGATTGACCTTTCACTTGCTGGGGAACGAAGGCGGGCGCGCGGCCCGAGGGCGGCGGAGCGTCAGCGCACCGCCTGCGCCGCCGGGCTGGTGAGCAGCTGCTTGAGCTGGACGGCCATCTCCGCGGAGAGCACCCCGTGCTCGGAGTCCAGGACGGCGATGCCCTCCAGGAACGCTGCCTCGGCGCCGAATTCGCAGGTGGCGATCAACAGGCCGCCGTACTCCCTGCCGTCGACGATCAGGGTCGGGGTCACCTGGACGACGTCGAGCCGCTCCTGTGCGTCCGTGACGAACGCGTCGGTCACGTTGTTCACGGGGAACTCCAGGGACCAGCGGCGCCGCTCCAGCACCGGCTCCGGCTGGGCCTGCCACCGGCCGAGGAGGATGTCGGTCATGCAGAGGTAGGTGTTGCGCCCGGACGCGGCCACGCCGAGGGCCGTGGCACCCGATACGCGGGGGTTGATCTCCAGGACGTGGTACGTGCCGCCGCTGTAGATGATGTCGAGGTTGATCACTCCGGTGATGCCGATGCCGGCGCAGAGCTTCTTCAGCTTCTCGGCGACCGGTACGAAGGCCTCGTCATCGGCGGTCCGGGGAGCGGAGGAGCGCAGCTCCCAGAAGGCGAAGGTCGGCTGACCGCCGGTGGGGCCGGTGAAGCACAGCGGCTGGACGGCGTACTCTCCGTCGGCGCCGACGAGCTCGACCGTGCACAGCTCGCCGGTGATGCACTGCTCCATGACGAAGTTGCCTTCGTCCGGACTGGCCAGGTACTCCTCCAGGCCGGCCCGGTCCAGGATGAAGCGGATGCCGTTGCCCGAGCTGCCCCAGACCGCCTTGGTGAGCAGCGGGTAGCCGATCTCCTCCGCCTTCCAGCGGATGATGTCGGCGTACACGGGGACGTCGGCCCCGCCGTGCTTGAGGAGGGTGCCGTCGATGAGCATGCCGCGCGGGGTGTCCAGGCCGTAGTCGGCCAGGATCTTCTTCGTCTCCCACTTGTCGGCGAGCAGCCGGCTCGGCTCCAGGCCGTTGGTGACGACGGGGATGCCGTGGGCGGCCAGCTTCTCCTTGACGACCGCGTCCCGCAGTCCGGCTTCGTCGGGGAAGGCCAGCGAGACCACCCCGTCGGCGCCCCAGGCGAGGATGCGCTCGACGATGTCGTCGGGCCGGGCGTCCTCGGGAAGCTTCTCCCAGGTCCCGCCGGGGAAGTCCGCGGGGCCGCACTCGCCGTCCGTGAAGAAGATGCGCGCCTCGATGCCGGAGGCGGTGACGGTGCGCGCCAGCTCCGGGATGTACGGTCCGGCCCGCGAGATCGGGATCGACCGGATGTATGCGATGCGCTTGATGTCCGACTCGGTCATGAACTACTCCAGTTCGATCGTGAGGTTGGCGATGGCGGCGTCGGCCGCCCGGTTGACCTTCTGGGGGGTGGCGGCGGTGAGCATCACGTAGCCGACCCGGCCGTCGTTGTCTCCGGGGCCGCGCACCTCGTCATCCGGCTGCGGGTAGACGGCGATGCGGTGGACCTGGGGCGAGCGGACGACTCCGTCGATGCTCCGGAATCGGCCGGCCCTGGGCGGGACGAAGAAGCGGATGGCGGCGGCCCGGTCGGTGCGCGGAGTGAGCTCGGGCTCGATACCGAGGGCCACCTGGACGAAGGCACGTGCTTCGTCGACGCCGCGGGCGAGGCGGATCAACTCGGGCACCCGGTCGCCGGGCAGCCGGGCCCCCACCTCGATGATCTTCGCGCCGCCCTCCGGCAGCAGCTTCAGCTCGGTGTGGGCCACGCCGTTGGTGATGCCGAGGGCTCTGATGGCCGCGACCGTGGTGCCGTACAGGGTCGCGGTGTCGGCCTCGCTCAGGGCGGCCGGCACGGTCTGGCCGATCTCGGCCCGGAACACGCCGTCGGTGGTGAATTTCTGCACCACCGTCAGCGGGGTGATCCGTCCCTCGAAGACGACGCTCTCGACGCTGTACTCCACACCGCCGACGTACTCCTGGATGAGCACGGTGGTGTCGAGGGGGAAGCCGTGCGGGGACTCGTACTCCCAGGCCTGGGCCGCGGCGAACGCTTCGGGCAGTTCGTCCGGGCCCTGGATCACCGACACGCCCCACGAGCCGGCCTGCTCCGCCGGCTTGACGACGACCGGGTAGGTGAAACCGCTCGCGGCGAGCCCGGCCGCGGCCGCATCGCAGTCCTGCGCCAGGACCGTCCGGGGCGCCGGCACCCGGTGCTCCTCGAACAGTTGCGCCATCACCCGCTTGTTGCGGCAGCCGTCCGCGCGCTCGGGGTCGTTGCCGGGCAGGCCCAGTTCGGCGGCCAGTCGGGCGGCCACGGGCGTGAGGAACTCCCAGCAGCCCACGACGCCTTCGACGCCCTCGGCCCGGGCGTACTCGGCGAGTTCCTTCAGGGCCCGCTCCGGGTCGGAGAAGTCGGTGAAGACGACCCCGGAAACCTTCTCCTTCACGGCCGGCGCGTAGGACTCGTAGATCTCCCGGTGCGTGGCCACCACGATCTGGACGCCGAGCTCCCGGCCCGCGTCCAACAGGTCTTCCGCGGAGCCCATGGCTTCGATGAGCAGGACCTTCTTCATGCCTGTACTCCTGTCGGTCGGTCGCCGAGGGCGATGTCGTGCGGGCGCAGCGGGATGCGGGTCAGCGCGAGCCCGGTGGCGGCGCGGACCGCCGAGACGATGGCGGGGGTGGCGGACAGGGTGGGTGCCTCGCCCGCACCGCGCAGGCCGTAGGGCGAGCGGGGGTCGGGGTGCTCGACGATGTTCAGCTTCATGCGCGGTACGTCGAGGGTTGTGGGGATCAGGTAGTCGGTGAAGGAGGCGTTGCGGACCCTGCCGCCGTCGAGGACGATCTCCTCCATCAGGGCGAGACCCAGCCCCTGTGCGGAGCCGCCGTGGATCTGGCCCTCCAGGCCGCCCCGGTTGATGACGCGGCCGACGTCCTGGACCGCGTCCAGCGCGACCACCCGGACCAGCCCGAGGTCCACGTCGACGTCGACCACGGCCCGGTGGACGCACATGATGAGCTGGACGTGCGAGTCCCCGAGGCCGGTGAGCGGGTCGACGGCGCTCGTCGGACGGTGGTGGTACTCGCGGGTGACGTCCACGGCCTGCGTGCCCAGCACGTCGGCGAGGTCGGCGAGCACGCCGTCCCGCCGGGAGACGAGCTTGCCGCCGTCGACGCGGAGGTCGTCGCCGGGTCGGGGCGACAGCGAAAGACGCCGGACGGCCAGCCGGAAGAGCTCCTCCCGGGCCGCCTCGCAGGCGGCCTTCACCGCGCCGCCGGTCATGTACGTCTGGCGGGAGGCGGAACTGCCGCCGGAGTCGCCTATCGACGTGTCCGGGGGCAGCAGGACGATCCGCTCGATGCCGAGCTCGGTCCGGGCGATCTGAGCCTCGACGGTGGTCAGGCCCTGACCGACCTCCGCCGCCGCCGTGTGCACGTGGGCGGTGACCTCGCCTTCGGCCACGGCCAGCCTGATGCGTGCGGTGCCGTAGTCGTCGTCGCCGCCGGAGAAGCAGGCGTTCTTCATGCCCACGCCGTAGCCGATGCCTCGTACGACACCGTCGGCGCGGGTGCTGCCCGACAGGCCGCCGGGCAGGTCACGGGGATCGGGGACGGCCGGGAGCGGCTCCGGCAGCGGGACGGCCTCGATCTCGTCGAGCAGGGAGAGGAACGGCTGCGGGGCATCCACCGCCTGGCCGTTGGCTATGCGGGAACCCGCAGTGATCGCATTGATCCTGCGGATCTCCAGGGGCTCCATACCGAGCTCCGACGCCAGCCGGTCCATCATGGACTCGTACGCGAAGCAGCCCTGGACACCGCCGAAGCCCCGCATCGCGCCGCACGGCGGATTGTTGGTGAAGACGCCGTACACGTCGACCTTGATGTGGGGGATCTCGTACGGGCCCAGGCACAGCGAGGATCCGATGCCGACCACGCCGGGGGTGGCGGAGGTGTACGCACCGCCGTCGAACACGATCTCGACATCGGCGTACACGAGCCGGCCGTCCCGCGTCGCGCCGTACTCGTACCGCATCCGCGCGGGGTGGCGGTGGACGTGCCCGAGGAAGGACTCCTCCCGGCCGTACGACATCTTCACCGGCCGGCCCGTGGCCAGGGCCAGCAACGCCATGTGGATCTGTACGGAGATATCCTCGCGCCCGCCGAACGCCCCGCCCACTCCCGCCAGCGTCAGCCGGACCCGCTCCTCGGCCAGCCCCAGCACCGGCACGATCTGCCGCTTGTCGTGGTGCAGCCACTGCGTCGCCACGTAGAGGTCGATGCCGCCGTCCCCGTCCGGGACGGCCATCCCCGACTCGGGTCCCAGGAACGCCTGGTCCTGCATGCCGATCTCGAACTCGGACCGCACGACGACCAGGTCGCCCCGGCGTCGCGCGGCCTGCGCGTCACCGGACCGGATCGGCTGGTGGCGTACGAGGTTGCCCTGCGGGTGCAGGCTCGGCTGGCCGGGGTCGAAGGCGGCCAGCCTGGATTCCGTGAGCGGCTCCCTGACCTCGAACTCCACCTCGATCAGGGCCAGGGCCCGCCGTGCGGTCTCCGGATGGCCGGCGGCGACGAGGGCGATCGGCTCACCCTGGTAGCGCACTTCGTCGACGGCGAGCACGGGCTGGTCGCGGCGTTCGAGTCCGTAGAACTTGCTGCCCGGCACGTCCTCGTGGGTGAGCACGGCGGCGACACCGGCAAGGGCCCGGGCCCGGGACGTGTTCACCGAGCGGATGCGGGCGCTGGGGTGCGGGCTGCGCAGCGTGGCACCCCAGAGCATGCCTTCGGCACGCAGGTCGGACGAGTACGCGAACGATCCCTGGACCTTCTGCGCGCCGTCCGGACGCGGGGGTGTGCCACCTATGCCGATGGCCTGGTGTACGGCGACCGCCTCGGGGGCGCCCGATGGAGTAGGACTCACGAAAACCTCATCCACGAAGTTGATGTCTCGATCGCTTCGGCACATGGCTGCGCCGGCCCCGGGCACGGCACGCCGAGGGCGCCGCCCGGGGGGCAGAGGGATCAGAACCGGTGCTGGAAGTTCATCTGCCGGACGGTGCCGCTCTTCGAGACGGTGGTGGCGAGGCTGCGCACGGCTCGTACGGCGGCGCCGGCGGCGCGCGTGTCCGTCGGTTCGGGGTACTGGTGGGCGTGTGCTGTGGTGCTCATGTGGTGTTGGTTCTCTTCTCCGCGCGGCGTGCCGCCGGCTGCCGGCCTCGCCGCGACATGCGGCGCGCACAGTCCAGTCGGGTTCGGATTGGGGTGGAGGCGGGTGCTCAGACGTCGTCGGCCGAAGCGCCGTGGCGCGGCGTGGACGACGTCGAAGCTCTCTCCCGGCCACCCGGCTGACATCCAGTCAGTTCGAATCCGGGCGTGAATGACCGCAAACCATGCATCAGTTGGCCCCCCGTTCAGTGCATGAGTCGGTGACGTTAGCGGCCACAGCCGCGCTCAAGGGGCGCTGGAGACGAACGATCTCAGCCACCAAGACAGCCTTGTGTGATCGACCAAATGAGCGGCTCGGATGGCGATCCAAATTTGTGCGTTACGGCCCTGACGCCCGCCGGGGAATTCCGCATCTACTTATTGCAGCGTCCGTCCCGGCCTTGTTTCCGCGCTCTGAATGCGTGAACGGCCAGGGGTTTTTCAGGCGGATCGCGTTGCTACGGGGGCGTCGCAATGCAAGAGGAGGCAGAGCCTCCGTTCCTTCATTTTCGGACATCACGACTCACATCCCCTGTCGCATTGCCTTGCAGTGACTGGCGCCGTGGGCCGGCCGGCCTCCGGGACAGTCACGACTGTCCGGATCTCGCACACCGCACTTAAGGAACAGCAAGTTGAGCGCAATTCGCGATGAGCTCGCCCGCCACATCGACCAGGGCGTTATTCCGCCTTTCAACTACGCATACCCTTCGCGTAGCGCCTACCGGCCCCTGAATGGGGCCTGGAACATCAAGGACATCTGGGATGAGGACCTGAAACGCCATCCCGTTCCGGAACTCAACCTCTACCTGCACGTCCCGTTCTGTCGCTACAAGTGCGGGTTCTGCAACCTGTACACGGTCATTTCCGAGGACATGGACGTCTACGACGCGTACATGGACGCGCTCTGCACCCAGATCCGCGACCACGCCGAGATCATCCAGGCCCGCCGGCTGCGCACCATCTACATCGGCGGCGGTACACCCAGCCTGCTGAGCCTGCGCCACTTCGAGCAGCTCTTCGCCACCTTCGACGAGGTCTACCCGAACTGGCGCAGCACGGTGGAGGAGGTGGCCATCGAGGCCACGCCGGACTCGATCGTCAAGGAGCCCGGCACCCTCGAAGGCCTCATCGCGATGGGCCTCACGCGGGCCAACATCGGCATCCAGTCGCTGGTTCCGGCGGAGATCCGGGAGGCCGGCCGCGGCCAGGCCAACGAGAAGGTCATCCGCGAGGCCATCCAGATCACCCGCGACAAGCAGCTGCCCAACCTCAGCACCGACCTGATCATGGGCTTCGCCGGTCAGACCCCGGACAGCTGGCGGCACTCCGTCGACGAGCTGGTGGCACTGGCCCCCGAGACGATCAGCACCTACTTCCTCACCGTGCGGCCCGACGCCTGGTTCTCCAAGACCGGCGCCTACCAGTACATGTGGAACCCGGACCTGTACGAACGCTACGACTACGCGAACGCCAGGTTCCGCGAGGCCGGCTACGTGCAGGAGTCGAACGTCCGGTACAAGAAGCTCGGCCGCGGCGGCTACCAGCAGAAGGTGCTCACCTTCCACGGCGTGCCCCTGCTGGGCCTCGGTGCCGGCGCCCGCAGCTACACGAGCTCGGTCGACTACATGGTCGGCAACGTGAAGCCGAGCCTCAGCGAGGTGGCGGACTACATCAAGCAGGCCCGCAACCACGAGCTCACGCCGCAGACGGGCTTCGTCCTCGACGACGAGGAGATCATCCGCAAGCGGCTGGTCCTCGACACGTTCGACCTGGACCTGCACGAGCTGGACCGCTTCGGCTACCAGGAGAAGGCGCACCTGTTCGAGCCGGCCCTCGTCGCGGCCGAGGAGCTCGGTCTGCTGCGGCGGCTGCCCACCGACCGCGTCCAGCTCACCGCGGACGGATTCAAGTACCGCGACGTTCTCTCCTGGATGTTCTTCTCGAAGAACGTCATCGACCTCGACCGCGAGTACTACGAGCGGCTGCACCACCAGAACAAGCGCGCCCAAAAGCACATGGGCGGCGAGCCGATTCGCATCTCCGGCCTCAAGACGGTCGGCGCCTGATCCGCTCCCCTTCCCGGCGCGAGCCGATTCGCCACCGCCCCGGCGCACACCCGCATTCATCGAGCGGGTGCCACCGGGGCGGTGGTGCTGGCGTGCGCGCGTGCGCACGCCGGCGATCTCCAGACCACCCCGATCCGATGGGCCAGGTATTGCCATGCGATTTCTCACCGATCATCCGGTGCCACACGACCTGACGTACGACGACCTCTTCATGGTGCCGAGCCATTCGGCCGTGGGGTCCCGCATGGCGGTGGACCTTTCGACACCGGACGGAACCGGAACAACAATTCCACTTGTCGTCGCCAACATGACTGCCGTATCGGGTCGCCGGATGGCCGAAACCGTGGCCCGCCGTGGCGGAATATGCGTGATTCCGCAGGACATTCCCACGGATGTGGTGGCCGAGGTCGTGGGGTGGGTCAAGAGCCGTCATCTCGTCCACGACACCCCGGTGGCGCTCACCCCCGAGGCGACCGTGGCCGAGGCCTTGTCGCTTCTGCCGAAGCGCGCTCACGGCGCCATCGTCGTCGTCGAGGCGGACCGGCCGGTGGGCATCGTGACCGAGACGGATCTGCAGGGCGTCGACCGCTTCACCCAGCTGCGCGAGGTGATGTCACACGAACTGCTCACCCTGCCCGAGGAAGTGGAACCGCGCGCGGCGTTCGATCTGCTCCACGAGGGTCGCCACCGGCTCGCACCCGTCATAGACGGGTACGGCCGGCTCACCGGGATCCTCACCCGGTCGGGTGCCCTGCGCGCCACCGCATACCGCCCGGCAGTGGACGGGCGCGGCCGGCTGCGGATCGCCGCTGCGGTGGGCATCAACGGTGATGTGGCGCTGAAGGCCAAGCAGCTCCTCGAGGCGGGTGTCGACGTCCTCGTCGTCGACACGGCCCACGGCCACCAGGACAAGACGCTGGAAGCCCTGCGCGCGGTGCGTGCCCTGGACCCGCAGGTTCCGGTCGTCGCCGGGAACGTGGTGACGGCTGCCGGTGTCCGTGACCTCGTCGCCGCGGGCGCCGACATCGTCAAGGTCGGTGTGGGACCCGGCGCCATGTGCACGACGCGGATGATGACCGGTGTGGGCCGCCCCCAGTTCTCCGCCGTTCTCGAATGTGCCGAGCAGGCGCGCGACCTGGGCAAGCACGTCTGGGCCGACGGCGGTGTCCGCCACCCCCGGGACATCGCACTTGCGCTGGCCGCCGGCGCCTCGAACGTCATGATCGGTTCGTGGTTCGCGGGGACCCACGAGTCCCCCGGCGACATCCACCTCGACACCGACGGCCGCCGCTACAAGGAGAACTTCGGCATGGCCTCCGCGCGCGCCGTCAAGCACCGCACCGCCGAGGAGTCCTCGTTCGACCGGGCCCGCAAGGCTCTGTTCGACGAGGGCATCTCGACGTCCCGGATGTACCTCGACCCCCAGCGTCCGGGTGTGGAGGACATCATCGACGAGATCGTGGCCGGAGTGCGCAGCTCGTGCACCTACGCGGGTGCCGCCTCCCTCGACGAATTCCACGATCGCGCCGTCGTCGGAGTCCAGGGAGCGTCCGGCTACGCGGAGGGCAAGCCCCTGCACACCAGCTGGTGAGCAGGCAGCCGGCTGATCAGCCGGCTGCCGTCGGCCCTCCCGGAAGGAGAATGCCTTGCTGAGTGCGCTTGGCCTCGACAGCGAGGCCGAGTCCGTGTACCGCACCTTGTTGACCCACCCGAACCTAGGAGTCCCGGGACTCGCCGAGGAACTGGGCGTCCCCCTCGAACAGGTGCGCCGGTCCTTCGACATGCTGGCCCGGATGGCTCTGGTCGGAGAGGGGGCCAACGGCGCCGGCAGCTACGCGGTGAGCCCCGACGTCGGGCTGACCAGCCTCTTGGCCCAGCAGGAAGCAGACCTCGCCGAACGGCAGAAGGAGCTGGCGGTCACCAAGGCCGCGGTCGCACAGATACTCGCCGGCTACGACCGGCAGGGCACCGCCCGGCGCCGCCCGGACGTGGACCAGCTGGACGGGATCGATGAAATCCGCTTCCGCATGGGCGAGTTGGCCCGCACGTGCAAGGGCGAGCTGATGGCCTTCGCCGACGGAGGACCGCAGTCCGCAGAGACGATGGAGGCAAGCAAGCCACTGGACCAGGAGCATCTGCGACGGGGCATACGGATGCGCACCCTCTATCTCTCCAGCATCACCAACTCGCCTCCGACCGTGGAGTACGCGCGCTGGCTGGAGGCGACGGGCGCGTCGGTGCGCACCGCCTCCTCACTCCCGATGCGCATGACGATCTACGACCGCCAGGCCGCAGTGGTTCCCACGGACCCGGACAACGCGACCGGCGGCGCGCTCGTCCTGCGAGGATCGGGGCTGGTCGCGGCGCTGTGCGCGCTGTTCGAACACGTCTGGCAGGAGGCCACCCCGCTCGACGGTGGCCACGCGCGGCATCCTGGGTCCGGCCTGTCGAGCCAAGCCCACGCGGTACTGGGACTCCTGGCCCAGGGACACACCGACGACGTGGTCGCCCGCAAGCTGGGCGTCTCCGTACGCACTGCCCGGCGGACCACCGCGGAGCTGATGGAGCGGCTCGGGGCCCGCAGCAGGTTTCAGGCCGGAGTCATCGCGGGCGAGCGCGGCTGGCTGCAAGGAGGTGGTGAACCGGCGTAACCGGGCATCCTGGTAGAAGGAGGCGACAGAAGGGGCCCGTCCACCTGTCCGTGGCCGCTGCCGCTGCCGCTGCCGCTGCCGCTGCCGCTGCCCGAGTCGAGCCGCGCCCCGACGAGGTACACGACTCAGCCCCAGCCGTTGGTCTCGGCGACCGCCAGGGTGGCGGTCAGAGCCGCGGAGAGGGCGTGGCGGCCGATGAGGCTGCTGTTCTTTCGCACGACAATTCCCTGTCTCAGAGTCGGGTCCTGGCTTGCGGGCTCTTCCGGGCACATTGAATTCTCGTCGCCCGGAGGTGCCCTGTCAGCCATCGGAGCTGTCAGGCTCCTGCAATGGCAGCCTCATGCCCCCGGCGACAGGGAGCTGCCAGGGCAGGTCTCTGCCAGGCCCACGCGTCGACATCCCCCTACCGCACCGGCAAGACTCCTGGACATCGGAAAGCACAGCTCCCGGAATACCGGAATACCGGAGAGTGCCACTCGGACCATCAGCCAAGGGAAAAGCCATGACTCAGCTTCTGATTGCCGCAGGCGGCGGCGGCGACGTCATCGGCACGACTCTGGTGCACGGCGCGCTCAGCGGCGATGAGCCCGCCGTGGTCCTCAGCTACTCGTGGGAACGCCTCGTGGTCGATCCGATTCCCGGGCCGCGCTCGGGCCGCGACTTCTCGGGACTGCGCCCCATGACCCGGCACATCTCGGAGATCACCGAGCACAGCGCCGCCATCGCCCCGGCCGGCTCCACGTTGCCCCGTCTCGCCCGCGACCTCCCCATCACCCTGGGCCTGCTCGACCCCTACGACGGCGTCCAGGGCCTGGCCCGCCAGATCGCGGAGGCGGCAGAGCGGTACGCGGTGGACGAGGTCAAGGTGGTCGACATCGGCGGCGACGTCTTCGCCCGCGGCGACGAGCCGACACTGCTCAGCCCGCTCCCGGACGCCCTGGTCATGGCCGCCTGCGCTACGGCCGGTGTGAACGCCCACCTGTACCTCGCGGGCCCCGGGCTGGACTGCGAGATCCCCGAGCGGGATCTGCTCCCGGACATGGGAACCGACTACTTCACCCTCACCGACGAGCACACCCGAGTCGTCGACCACGTCTTCGACTGGCACCCCTCGGAGGCGAGCGCCCTGCTGGCCGCCGCCGCCCGCGGCCTGCGCGGCAGCTGCGTCGTGCGGGACACCGCCCGCCCCGTGGAACTCTCCGACGCGAGCGCACGGGTCTACCGCATCAGCACCGACCGGGTCCTGCAGCGCAACCGCCTGGCCCACGAGCTCCACCGCTCGGGCAACGCCGACCTGGCCGCGGCCGAGCGCATCAGCCTCGGCGTCTGCGGATTCTCCGAGCTCCAGCGCGAACGCGACCGCGCCCTGCTCCTGCACGAGGCAGGCTCCCCCGACGGCTCCCCCGAGCAGGCACTGCGCGCCATCGACTCCTGGCTCGAACGCCTCCAGGACCAGCACCGCCAGGCGCGCTACGTCACCTTCCGCGCCGTGGCCGAAGGCCTCGGCCTCACCGGCGCCGCCGCCCGCACCCTCCGTACCCGACTGATCGCCGAACGGCCCCACCAGTACGCGGCTCCTCTGCTCGCCGTTGCGGCCTGACGGTGTGGGGTCTCCGTCCGTGCCGGGGGCGTCAGCCCAGGCGGCCGACGTGGATGACCACGATGATTGCGGTGGCTTCGGTGATCTCGCAGAGGACCCGGTAGCGCGACCAGCGGCACGGCCGCCCTGCTGTTGTTCCCCAGCGTGTTCCCCGATGCCGAGTCCGCCCTGGTCGAAGACGACCGCACCCTGACGTCCACCGACTTCATGTCTGGCGCGACGGAGGACCGCTACCCCGATGTCTTCCGCCTCGCCCGGGCCGAAGGCGGTGGCAGGCCCGAAGTCCGAGCCGAGATCACCGGCCTCCTGGACCGACTGGCTCACCACAGCGTCGTCCTGGGCCACGACACCGACGCCGCCGATTTCCTCGGCAAGCTCACCGGCACCCCGTAGCCGGCCGCAAACTCCCGCCTTGTGTCTACGGCCCGGGGCGGGTGCACCACCCACTGCGCCACTCGGAGCAGCACCACGGCGGCGGCCTCAGCACCGCTCTCCCCGAGCACGCCGACCCGCGCATCACCATCCGCTGATGGCTGAGCTTCGTCCCCGCAGCGCAGGGAGCAGACGATCCGGTCCTTGAAGGCCCAACCGGTCTGAGGTTCATCCCCGCAGGCACGGGGAGCAGCATGGTCAGAGCCACGAGCCTATGCGGAGGCCGGCTGTTTCCGACACCCAAGGACGACGGCGACATGCACTGCGAGGCCCTGGCCACCGCAGTGGAGAACGTGGAAGGCATGGCCCTCCAACGGCCTGCCGGCGGGCGCTCATACGCCCGCCCGGAGATCCGCGGCGGCCCCGGCTGACTTCCCAGGGTTTGAGACGGACCTTCTGGTGGCGCCAATACCTCGTTAGCATCCACCAGCTCTTACCCAAGGTAAGGACCAGCGGGCGCACCACCAGTACGCCCGCCCGGCTACGGGCTGTACCCAGCCTGAAAGGCCCTCACGTACCTGTCTCGTACCGGCTCCTGAGGCCAAGGTGCAGTCGCCTCCCGACAACGAGAAGGCGTTCATCGGCGCGCTCATCGCCGCCGCCCGCACCAACGGGACACCGGGGTTGGCCGACCACACGGGGACCGCATCCGCCGACGACCCAACGCAGACCATCGCCAAGGACCGCAAGCAGTGCGGCAGGAGACCCATGGCCGAACTCCTCCAGCTCGGCAAGAGCATCTTCCGCGCCTACGAGGCCGACGCCATCAAGGCCCGCGAACCCTTCATCTGCGAGTAGCCACCTCATCGAAGAAAGAGAACCCGACTCGTGTCCGACCAGCCCGACAGCCCCCAACGCCCCCAAGCAGGCGAGGCCGCCAGTCTTCCGCCCATGCCGGTGACGCCGCCCGTCCCGATGGTGCCCCGCGTGTGGAAGCGCGCGGCCATCGCCGCGACTGCTGTGGCCTTCCTCAGCTTCGCGGCAGCCTCCGCCGCCATCGTCTACACCCTGAGTACCGACCATGGTCCCGGCGAAGCGGCACCGGCGCCCACCGTGACCGTGACGACCACGGAGAACGTGATCACAGCGCCACTCCCCGCCCCGCAGAACAGCAGCCGCACCGTCAGACCGGGCGGAGAGATACGCGAGAACGGCACCCTCCCGGGAGGCATCGCCGAACGCGACGTAAAGATCCTCAACCAGGGGCTGACGAACAACGGCTACGGGAGCGTCTACAAGGTCACCTGCCAGATCGCCAACAACGGCCCGGACGATGCCGACTACTTCGTGGTCTACGACGTCCTCGACAAGGACGGCGACTACGTGGGCGCTGCGATCTGCGCTGCCGAACGACTCGGCGCCGGTAAGACGAAGGCCGACGAGGGGGCCTTCCGCAAGACCCCCGACGCGAACGGCACCCCCGAAGACGTCAAGTCGATCAGGCTCCAGTACGTCACCAGGAAGCCCGTCGTCTAACCATCCGCCCGGCCCGCACCCGACGCAGGCCGGACTCACGCCTGGAAGGACCCCGGTGACCGTCCCGCCCGAACCGCCGATCGCCCCACCGCCCGGCTACGGCTACCCGCCCCCGTACGGCCCCCAGATAGCGGCGCCGCCGGCACCCACGTCCCGCAACCGCTGGCGAGCGATCACCATCGGCCTCGCCGTCATGCTGGCCCTGGCAGGTGCTGCCACGGCAGGCGCCGTCCTGACCGGCGGCGACGAGCAAACCCCCAAGCCGAAGGCCGCGCCGACACCGGCCACCAGCCCCGACCCGGACAACTATCAGCTCCTGACCGACACCGAGAAGACCTTCGCCAGGACCTTCACGAAGAAGGCGGCAGAGCTGGGCCTGGGCATCCCCTGGGCCGGTCAGAGCCCCGAGCGCGTGCGCACCAACATCCAGGGCATGACCCAAAGCTGCGCCTACGGCCAAGAGCAGCGCATAGCAACCTCGCCCGGCCTGCCCCGTGAGCAGGCCATCGCCCTGGACAACCTGACCATCACGTACCTGTGCCCTTCCTATGTCGGGCCCGCTGCTCCGGCCCCGGCCCCCGCTCCGGTGCCCGCCGTTACCCCAGGGGGAGGGAGCACCGACAGCAGCCCCACCGGCCTCGCGAACCAGTTCCACGGCTATGCGCTCGTCCAGTGCTCGTCGCAGGAGTACCAGGCCGTCACGACAGTGACCCGCATGATCGCGTCCGGAACTGCTGCCTACGCCTCCCTCAGGATGGACACCACCCTGCCCGCCGGCTCGAACAACCAGGGCAACCTGATCATGTCCTGCTTCAAGGGCATGTCCGGGAAGTTCATGAAGGGCACCACCGGACTCATCGGCGTCTACGCCAGTGACGGCTCCACCCTGGTGCTCAGCACCTTCTGACTCCGGCCCAGCCGCTTGCCGCCGTCCGTCCACGGCGGCACCGGCCAAGACGCCGGACGAGCACCACCGAGGCTCAGGCCCAGCCCAACTCCGCAGCCGATACTCGCCGACGCCGTGCTACAACGTGATGCGTCCGGTCAGCCACCATTCGAGGCAGGTCGCGAGGTTCGGCGCGACCCAGGTGCGGCTGTCGTCCTCGTGGTTCCACACGAACACATCGGGTCGGCGGATCCTCGGGAGGAGCGCGAAGAGATCTCCGTTTCCCGCATCGGCAAAGAAGAGCAGGGGATCGAACGGCATGTAGAGCGTGGTGAGATCTCTGTCCTCGCGCATGCTGAGGTTCTCGGAGGCGATCCGTTCCGCCGACCAGATCAGACCGTCTCCGTACTCGCCCTCGATGCCGTTGCTCTCGCGGAGAAGAGCGGTGAGGTCCTCAGGCAGCGGATGGCCGAGGACGGAAGCGCATCGGTGCAGCGATGCTTCCGACGCCGCCGGCTGAAAGGCCGCCGATCCGGACAGGACGGTAACGAGCTCGGTCCACATGGTCGGGTCACACTCCAGCGTCAGGCCTGCCACCGAGCATCGGAGGGGTTTCGCCAGCCCGTTGGCCCCTCCTCATCTGAGCAGGAGGCGCACCTGATCGTCGCATGAGGAGCACGACGAACCAGTCAGCAGGTGCACGCAGAGGGGCTCCCGGCACGGCGGTCCCTTGTCCGGTCCTCGGACGTCTCACAGCAGCCGCTCGTCCAGCGTCAGCGTGGCCAGGCCGGCCGGGCCGTGGATGTGCAGGGCCGTGCCCTTCGGGCCGGTGCCGGCGGCCAGGGCGTGGACCGGGGCGCCGGTGAGCAGGGTGTGGCGGAGTTCGCCGGTCAGCGGGTCCCGGATCTGGACCCCGCCCGGGTTCCCCAGAGCCAGCAGGGTGCGGCCGTCGGGCAGGGGCAGGGCGGCCAGGGCCTGGGTGTCGCGGACGGGGCAGGCGGCGAGCAGGGTGCCGTCCGATGTGTCCCAGACGTGGAGGGCGGACGGCGTCACGGCGGCCAGGAGCGTGCGCTCGCGCAGCTGGAGGACGCACTGGGCGACGTACACGCGCAAGCGCCGGCCCTCGGCCCGCAACATGCGGACCAGGTTCCCGGATGCCAGGTCGACCAGGTCGATCCCGTCGGTGCCGACCACGGCGATGACGTTCGTGCCACCGGCGCTGCCCGGAGGGAGGGCGGCGCACGCGCGTGCCTGTTCGACGCGCTGGTGGTAGGTGGCAGTCGAGACTGCTGTCTCCCCGGTCGCCGGGTCCCACGTCGTACATCTGATCTCCCCGTCCCTCTCCAGGACGGCGAACAGCAACAGGTCCGTCGGCATCCGGACGATGCACGACCTCGTGTAGGAGTACCGGTCCGTTGGAAGACGGCCTACAGTCTCGCCCGACACGAGGTCCCACATCGACCATCCCGTCCGCCCTGCGACCACCACGTACGAGGTACCGGGAGGCGAGGGAACCGGCTCCGCCGACATCGCGGGACCTGTGCGGATCACACGCAGTCGTTTCCCCGTCGCCGCGTCGTGGACGTCGAGCCCTTCGCCGGTCGCGACGGCGACGAGGCCGTCGGTCCCGTCGGAGAGGCGGCCCTCCGGCCTGATCAGAGTCCAAAGACCGCCACGGCCCGGCCGTTCCCACCACAGGCGGTTCAGTATCTCCGTAGAGGACGGCGCCTCGGGTTCGCCGTTCCTGCCGAGGTCCCAGAGTCTGATGCCCTCCAGTTCGGCCGACACGATCCTCAGGCCGGTCGGGCCCTCCAGCGCAGCGATGGCGTTGACGGACGCGATGTCGCCCTCGAGGTACTCCTCCGCGGTGCCGTCGATGTCGCGGACCACGATGCGTCCGACCTCGGCGTAGGCGAGGGTCCTGCCTCCCGGCAGCACCGTCACGGCGTGTCCGTCGATCCGTCTGTGCGGCACCGGTTCACCGCGGAACGGATCCCACAGCTGCCTGAGGGAAGCCGCGGCGACCCCGTTCCTGATCAGGAGCACGTCGTCCTCCCCTTGTCTGGCGACGGCCATCGGGGCGTATGCCCCCGTCCCACCGAAGAGGGGATGTGCCGTGAGGCCCGATGCGGGGTCCCAGAGCCGGATGCCGTCCCGGGTGACCACGGCCACCAGTGCGTGTCCGTCCGCCGTGCGGACGACCGCCGTCGAGTTCCGCGAGGCGACCCGGCGCACCGCCGGGAAGTCCTCGGCCCTGGAGACCCTTCCCGTTCCGGCGTCGTGCGAGTCACGCGCGGTGGGTCTCCAGAGGAATGCGCCCTGCGCCGTAAGGACGAACAACTCCCACTTCGCGGAACCGTCCTTCAGGACATGGACCTCCTCCGCGATCGGGAAGGGTGCGTGGGCGATGGGCTGGCCCGACGTCGGATCGTGGATCGTGACGCTGTCGGAGTTCCCCGCGACCAGGAAGGTCCGCCCGCCGGCGGTCCGGATCGGGCACAGCGACCGCACGGGCTCCGTTTCGGAGGCGATCTCGGCCGCCAGCCGGCCCGTCGCCGCGTCCCGGATCTCTACGTGCCCGCGTCGTGACATCACCGCAATCAGGGTCCGCCCGTCCAGGGTGGGCACGACGCACAGGCTCTGTGTCTCCCCCCGGGTCGGTGCGAGGACGTTCGCGCGTGCCGCCCACCGGCCCCAGGCGAGTACGGCCGGGAACCTGTCCGACGCCTCCCACGGCTCACCCCGTACGCCCCGCTGGAACGCGATGCTGCTCGCGCGCGAAGCCACGTCCACGCTCTCGTCGACGTACGGCTCGATCAGCGCCGCAGCCGTCAGCATCCGGCGCTCCCGGTCCGCCGTCGGCAGCGGCAGCCCGAGGCGGGCCCGGAGCGTGCCGGAAACCTCCTGGGCCAGCAACTTCGGGGGCACACTCGCGTCGGACAGGACCTCTCCGGCCGCCGCGTGGTGCAGGAAGTGCCTGCGGACGTACGGGTGGGCGGGGTGCGGCCAGGACCGCTCGACGAGGTCCGCCAGGGCTCGGGTGATCTCGACGTGCGCCTCGACGAGTGCCCGCGGGCTGGTGGCCGGATGCCAGTGGCTGGAGGCTGTGGCGGAGGGTGGGGCCAGCAGCCAGTCGTGGTCCGCGAGCAGGAGGTCGGTCAGCCGTTGGTGGACCGGCCGGTAGACGGTACGGGCGTCCTCCTCGGCGGTGGCCAGGTAGCCGGTGAGGCGGCTGGCGCGGAGCGTCCGGATGGCATGGCCGGCGGTGTCGGTGCCGACGTACCCGGGCCCGTATTCGGCCGCGGCCAGCGCGACGGTGACGGCCGGCCAGACCTCCGCCCAGGGCAGACCGGCGCCCGGGGCGAACGTGGTCGCCCGCAGGACGGTCGCCAGCAGGTCCGCCGGGACCCCGGTGCTCGCCGAGACGGCCTTGATGTCCTCGCGGAGGAGTCCGATGGTCCCGTCGGCGAGGCGGTCCAGCCAGCCTTCCTCGGTGAGGTCCTGGAGGCTCGTGGCCTTGCGCAGTTGGTCGGCGGCGATCCGGGCGTCCAGGAAGGAGGGCGCGACGGCGTCCGCGATGACGCGTGCGGCCTCGGCGGCCTCCGCCGCGCCGTGGTAGGGGCTGTCGGACGGCGTGAGCAGCAGGGTGGCGGCGTAGGCGGCGATGTCGTCGGCACAGTGCGGGCCGTCGCTGCGCAGGATGCGGGGCCGGACGCCCTCGCTGCCCAGTGCCTCCTCCAGACGCAGCAGCAGGTGGTCCGCGCGGTCGTCGCGCAGTTGCGCCTCGCCCTGATGACCCATGAGCGGGGAACTGCGGATTCCGAGGAGGAGGCGTACGGGGCGGCCGCCGTCCGGAGTGGTGAGGCGGGCCAGCGGCAGGACGACGTCGTTGAGGAGGGCGAGCGGGTCCTGGGCCTCGTCGAGCGCATCGATGACGACGGTGACGTGCCCGGCAGCCCCCTCGTTGCTTGCCGCCATGCGCTGCAGCAGGTCCTGCAGAGGCACCCCCGTACCGGAGCCCTCCTCGTTCTCGACCGCGCCGAACGCGCTCAGGAGGTCCTCCACGACCGTCCGGGCGGATTTGTTGCGCGCAAGTACGGCGATGTCCACTGTCCCCGGGTCCGGCCGCAGTTCGGCAGGGATTCCCGCCACCATGGCGGCGTACTGCGGATCGGCGGTGAAGGCCGGGTCGGAGAGGGTGACCACTCGGGCCAGCAGCGCGGACTTGCCGGAGCCGGCGGCGCCGGTGACGACGAGAACGCCGTGGCCCTCGCCCTCGCGCCCGTTGTTGCGCTCGTCGTTGCGCAAGAACCCTGCCAGGACCCTCATCGGCTCGGCCCGGCCGCTGAAGTACCAGCCCGGGTCGTCGTCGGTCGCCCGCCCCGACGCGCGCTCCAGCCAGAACTCGTCGAGGGGACTCAGGGACGCGCCGGTGCCCGTGGTCCTCGTCAGGGTCAGTTGGCGGAGCGCCGGGCCGGCCGTACTCACGGCGGGCCGGTAGCGGGGGTTCGGCAGGCAGGCACTCAGGCGCTTGCCAGGCTTGCCCGGGACGACCCACTCGGCGCTGATGAGGTCCTTCTCGCGGCCGTCCTCGTCCTCTCCGACCTCGTCCAGGAGCTTCTCCCACTCCCGGAACGACAGGTGGGAGGCGGTGTATCCGGCGGCCTCGTCCTGCATCCGCTCGTACGCGAGTGCCACCCGCTCGGTGAAGGAGCCGACGCGGGGCTGCTCGTGATGGAGCCCAGCGGTGATGACAACGACCCCATCGGCGGTGAGACGGTCGGGGGACAGGTCTTGCCGCAGTGAGGAGAGTTCGGCGTTCAAGTTGCCGGAGAAGCACGAGTCGACGAGTACGAGCACGTGCTCCGACTCGCTGTCCAGGACCCCGGTGATCAGCTCACTGGTCGGAAATGCCGTGGCCAGCAGGCGCTCCGGATCTGTCTCCGCGAGCGTCAGGTAGTGGCGCTGCGTGCTGCGGCACAGGCCGTGGCCGGTGATGTAGACGACGACGGCTTCCTGGTAGTCGGCGGCGGCCAGGTTCTCGTCGTGCAGGAAGGCACGCAGGTCCCGTACTGACCTCACTGCGGGTGCCCGGCTCACCTCGAAGCGCCGGTCCTCGTCCAGAGTGGGGTCGGCGAGCCAGCCTGTGATGCGCTCGACCTGGGCGGCGATGGCTTCGTCGAACCCGGGGGGACTGGCCTCGTAGCCGCCGACCGCGACGATGACGAGGCGCCGCCGGGTGATGCCTTCCAGCTCTTCCGCGGTCAACTTCCCTCCCTGTCCCCCACGGTGCCGCCGTGCGGAGGCGTCAGCGTAACCGGGCTCCGCGCCCTGCCGCACGCGGCTACGATCGGCTGGGGAGGTCCGCAGGACCAGGGGAACGGGGTCATCGTGAACGCGCTGCAGATCGTCGGTGTGCACGGCATCCGGCAGGGTTCGTCCGCCACGACGGAGGGGCTGAGCCGGACCTGGCAGGAGTCGGTCGCAAAGGCACTGGCCGCCTCCGGCCACGCTGCGACGGCCGGCCCGGTCAGGGTCGCCGTCCCCTCGTACCAGGGTGTCTATCCGAAGACGGCCACCCGCTACATGCGTCTGGGCCCGGATGACGACGCCGGTCACGGGGACGGCGCACCGGTCGACGACGAGGAAGAGGCCTTCATCCTGCAGGCCCTGGCCGCCTACGCGCCGGCGTCCCTGGAGGCCGAGGACGCATCGCCGATGGCGGGACAGACCCTCGGGGAGGGCCGTCTCACACCTCGCATCCTGCGGCGGGCCGCGGCCGTGGACCGGGTGGCCGGCAAGGGGATGACCGGCCGCCTGTTGTGGGTGGTGCGCGAAGCCCACGGCTACCTGCGGCACGAGGAGACGGGGGCGGCCGTACGGGCCGAGGTACGTGCGGCACTGGCCGCCACGGGCGCCCGCATGGTCATCGCGCACTCGCTGGGCAGCGTCGTGTTCTACGACATGCTCAGCCGCGGCGAGGTCCCGGCCGCCGCGGACGGCGGTCCCGGGGTGAGGACCCTGATCACGTGCGGTTCGCCGCTGAGCTGGCTGGCGGTCAGGAAGGGCGTGCACACGCCCGGTACGCCGCTCTCGGTGCCTGCCGGGGTGGAGTGGACCAACCTGTACGCCCCGAACGATCCGGTCAGCAAGGGCGGAGGCCTTGACCACCTCGCGGTGGGGGTGACGGACGTCAAGGTGAACAACGGCAGGCTCAAGCCCCATGACGTCCACCGCTACCTGGACAAGCCCGCCGTAGTCGAACAGATCGCCAAGGCGCGAGCCTGCTGACGACACGTTTGAGCACGGGAAACCCGACCGACGCCCCTCGGCGAGGGCGGGCGGGACTACGCATCACGTCCACTCGTCGGGCGGGCAGTGTTGCCGGCTGTGATCGAGCAATCGTGTCCGCTACCAACTGGTGGGCAATGCGACGGCGGTTGCTGATGAAAAGTGGAGCTCCAGAGTCGCACGACGACGAACAGGAGCACGCAGTGGATGGAATCCGGCCGCGTAACGTCTCGGTACCTGGTTCAACGGGGATGGATGCCCCTTCCGGCAGGGCGGACAGCATGTTCGTTGAAATACAGCGTGCGGATACGAAGGCCACGGCGCTGTGTGGTGTCACCGGTGGATTGCTGGCGATTGTCGCGGGAGCGGTTCTGACCGCGCCGACCGGCTCGTCGCGCGTGCTCGGTTGGGTTCTGGCACTGGTGGGGGTCCTTCTCGGGGCGGCTCTTGTCTCGGCGCTGAGGGCTTTGCGTCCTGTCTTTCCCAAAGAGGACGGGCTCATGTGGCAGGACGAATCCGCCAGTGGTGAGAGCGGAGGTACGGAGCCCCCAGGCAGAACTCCGGGCCAGGTGGTCTCCGCAGAGGAGTTTGGGCCCAGGGCTACGAGAAGCGTCGTCCTGACCCGCCTCGCGCGCCGGAAATTCCGGGCGGTGAAGGCATCCGCGGATCTGACAGTGGCCGCAATCGGTGTGGCCGGAATGGGCCTGTTGCTCGCCTTTGTCATG
This sequence comes from Streptomyces sp. NPDC059564, assembly GCF_042735575.1. Lineage (NCBI taxonomy): Bacteria > Bacillati > Actinomycetota > Actinomycetes > Kitasatosporales > Streptomycetaceae > Streptomyces > Streptomyces sp. NPDC059564. Next base: position 55,373 of record NZ_JBHWBP010000002.1, read on the forward strand.
TCCTGAAACCCTCACCCCCTGCAGGACGGTCCATACGTTTGGGGGGACATGTATCAGCCGCACGCTTCGGTGATCGGCACGAACTTGTGGTCGCAGCTGTGCGACCTCGCTCCGATGCGGGTGCGACCAGCCCGCAGCGTTCTCCTACGGCAGGGGGATCCTGGCACCCACGTGGTCCTCCTGGCCTCGGGGTCGACCCTCGTGACCCTGACAGGACCCAACGGCGAGCGTGCCCTGCTCGCGATACGCGGCCCCGGGGAGCTGCTCGGCGAGATGGCCGTCCTGGACGCGCAACCCCGCTCGGCCTCCGTGATCGCTGCCGAGGCCTGCCGCATCCATCTGATTCCAGCTCCCGAATTCCTCTCGTTCATCGAAAGCAACGGCCTGCTCACCCCGTTGCTGCGGCACGCGATCGCCCGTGTCAGGGAGTCGGAAGCCGTCCGGCTCGAACTGGCGACCGCTTGTGTCCCCGCACGCCTCGCCGGTGCGCTGAGCCGGCTCGTCCAGGCGGCATCGACGCACCAACTCGGGGTCAGTGTGCGGCTGACTCAAGCGGAGCTGTCCCAAATGATCGGCGCTTCCCGCAACGCAGTCGGCACGGCCATCAAGCCGTGGCGGGAACAAGGATGGCTGGCGACGGATCCGGCCGGAGGGCTGCTGATCCACGACATCGCATCGATCGAGGCCCACGCTCACAACGCGATGTGACCGGCCGCACCCGGGTGGTGCCCAGTAGTGGGCACCACTGTGCGCTCGGGCCGATGAGCATGGGGCACCCGGTTCCCCCGTCGTAGCCGAAAGGCCGGTGACACCATGCCCCATCCCCCGCCCTCCTCCCTCGATGTCCCTCCGGAGCAGGCGCTCCTGGCTGTGGACATGCAGGGCTACAGCCAGATCCCGGAGACCAAAATGGCCCCGGTACGTTCGGACCTGGACGACGTACTCACCAACGTGCTCGCTCACAGTGGAGTGCCCGACCCGCGGATTCCGCCCGGCGCGTTCAAGGACACCGGCGACGGCGCCATCCTCGTGCTGCCCGCCGCGGACATCGCCAGGCTGGTCGATCCCCTCCTGGAGAACCTCCACGCTGCGCTCGTCAGGTACGACCGTCAGCGTCTCGCCAGCGCCCCTCCGATCCGCCTGCGTGCCGCCGTCCATGTCGGTCCGCTGTCCCTGCCCGATCACCGCGGTGACGCCATCAACGAGGTATGCCGACTGCTCGACAGCCAGGTCGTGCGACAGGCGCTGACCGCGGCTCAGGAACATCGGGGCGGTCTCCTCGCTGCCGTCGTCTCGGAGCCAGCATTCCGCCGGACCGTCCGAGCAGGACGCACGCCCGGCCTTGACGCGGAGCACTTCCTCCGGGCAACGGCCCGAGTGGACGGCAAAGCCTTCGAGGAACCCTGCTGGCTGTACGTGCCACGCATGACGCCGCACGCCCTGGCCCCGCTCGTCATGCCGGGCACACCCAGCGGTGGAAAAGCAGCCTCGACGTCCACTCCGTCGGCAGAGCCGGAAAGCTCGTCCACCGTCTTCCGGTTCGTCGGCCCGATGACCGACACCACCGTCATCAACGAGGTCAAGTCGATGCGGATCGACCGACGCCGGATCTGACCCGCACCGCATGACCGCCCAGCCCCTGCCGCCCACGTGGAAAGGAAGCAGAAACCGCATGTCCGACGAGCAGCCGCATCCTCCGCCCCGCTCTGCCGAGTGGTTCTCCCCCGTCCATGAGAATCACCAGGGCCACGACAATCCGCAGCCGTTGGATCCACCAGCGGACGTCCTGCCCGGAACGGCGGCCGCGAGCGGCCTGCCGACGAACCTGCCAGCGCTCGTTCCGGCCCTTCCGGCCCCGGGCCCGAACACCGGTCCGGCGTCCATCACGGTGAATCATCCGGAGATGGTCGTCGGCACCATCCACACCATGAACGTCGAAACCCGCAAGCGGGACATCCTCGAAGGACCCACGCTTCAGCGTCACCGGATCACAAAAGAACCGCTCGTCCGCAAGGGCCAGTGGACCGAGGCCTGGAGGCAGGCGCTGGATCTGGACGAACGGCGCCTGCGGCGGCACGTACTGATCATCGTGGCCCCGCGCTCGTTCGGATCGACCACACTGGCCCTGCACCTGCTCGCCCGGCACACCGACGATCAGACGGACATCGTCAAACTCGACGCCGACTGGAAGGTCCCGAAGGTGGGCCGGCTGCCGGCCGAGAACCAACACGCCTACCAGCTCGACCTCAAAGACCCCGACCGCGACCGCGTCTCCGCCGACTTCCTCAAGGGGCTCGAGCAGCATGCCGAGTTGCTCGAGAGCCTCGACTCCTATCTCGTCCTGAACGTGGCCAAGGACCTCTGGGTCGACCACTACCTGCCGTCTCAAGCCGGTATCCACGTGGTCCACCTCAATGCGCCTCCTCCTGCGCAGGAGGTCGTGGAGGCCCATCTGCAGGATCGGGATGTTCCCGGCCTGGTGCCCTACCTTCACTCCATCGACCGGACCAAGGTCTCGCTGAACGGCTTGGATGCCGTGGAGGCGGTCCGAGCGGCCGACTCCGTCGTCCTGGCCTGGCAGGAACACACGCGGCTGACCGGATCCGCCTTGTCGGTGGACGACCCGTCGTGGAGCGCACTCGACGCCGGGCTCACCGCACGGATCACTGCCGCGCTGTCGGACTGGCGAGACAAACTCGATATTTTGTTCGGTGAATCAGTCGTCACGCACGTCGGGAAAGAGACATCGCTGCCGGTCGAGGACCGCTGCCTCCTCCTGGCCCTGGCCGTGCACCAGTCCGCTCCCATGCCTGATGTGGCCAAGGCCGCGCGAAGCCTCCAGGACATCATCAGCACCGACGACGCGGGCAAGAGCGGCTTCGCGTCAACAGCAGGTGCCGTGTTCGCGGGCCGCGGGCTCCGTCGCCGCATCGTGGACGCCGGCGCAGCGGTCGACACCCACGACGGGGTCGTCTTCGACCAGCCCGGGTACGGCAGGGCCGTGCTGACCTACGTCTGGGACAACTACGAGGTCATGCGCGATCCCTTGCTGAAATGGCTGATGGCCGCAGACGGCAGCGCCGACGCGAACGAACGCGTCGTGGACGCCATTGTCACCCTGACCCTGCGGCACGGGACCGCACTGCCCTTCACACAGCTGGGATCACTGGCGCGCACGGCGAAAAAGGGACTGCTCAGCGCGGTCATGGCGCGGGCCGTACTGGACGAGCACGCCGGCCGCCACGCCTGGGCCACTCTGTACGGCTGGGCATCGGCCCAGGAGCACGCGACCGCGGTGGTGACCACCTGCCGACGCGTCCTGCACTCGGCTGACGTCACTTCCTCGCAGGCCAGGATGGCGATGGTCCGGCTGCGGCGTGTCGCCAACACTGCTCGTGACGAAGCGATCCAGGCTGAGGTCTTCCGCGCCTTCGAGGAACTGGCCCGGCGCTCCGATGGCGTCGCGCGACTGGTCGCCGAAGTACACACCTGGCAGCAATCCGGACGGTCCGGCAGGGCAGGCGCCGCAGCCTTCCTGACCCTGATGTCGGTCCCGAACGGCACCACCCCGTGGCTGCTGTCACAGGAGGCCCCGTCCGAAGTCGACGTGGAGCGCACTCTGCAGGCATTGCTGGGGGATGTCATCACGGCGCCGGACGTCATCGACCGGCTCACCGAATGGATCAAGCGTTCGGCAGCCGATCCAGCCTCCTACGCCCTCATCCGGAACCGCTTGGTTCCGGCACTGCGCGGCCAGAAGATGTTCAAGGCCTCCATGGATCTGATGCAGGCACTGGCCGGAATCCCCCTGGGCGAGGACACCAACGCGGCGGAGGACTTCTGGGGCCGCCTCGTCGACAGCCGGGTGCGTTCGGTGTTCCCGCTCGAACGGACTCCGGCGTGAGGTGGCCCTGGCAGCGTCGCACTCGGAACATCCGCTGTACCGAGCCGAGAATGCTGCGCTGCGCGACCCCCGGCATCTACTTCGAGGCCACGTTCGCCATCGAATGGCGCCCTGCCCTGCGGACGCGGCCCAACCTCGAGGACCTCGTGCTCAGCCAGGCCCTGTCAGCCGCCGGGGAGGTCGCGCGGCGCTTCGAAGCGGTGGAGGTGCGCACCGCGCAGGACACCATCAACGCCGAGCTCGGCACTCCGCAGCACACGCGCGCCGATGCGTACCGGTGCCTGGGTGCACGTGTGAAGCTGGCTCTCTCGGAAACCGCACGTGAGAACGTCGCGCAACTGCGGGCGGACGAGGCACGCGTTCGGCGCCTGCGGTTCCTGCGAACGAACCTGTACGAGCATCCCGACCTGTTCGTGCTCGACCGAATAGAGCGGCAGGCCGACTTTCCGGGTTCTGGGCAGGTGGCCGACTGGCAGCGCCTGGCGCGCTGGATCGTCGCGTCCAACGAGTGGTGGCAGCCCGTGCTCGAACAGTGGGAGTCGGTCGGCCGGGGCTTCGACGACATCGAGCTGCAGAACCGGGCCATGCTCGCGCTCTGCGAGGCTCTCCGGACTCTGACGGACGAGAAGGCGTTGAGCCAATCGCCCACGGACACCGCATCCATACGTCGCTCAGACGCCGCACAAGGACGCGGGGCATGAGCCTGACCTTTTGGCGGCTCGTCCTCGACCCGCGCACCTCCTGGCGTGCGCGCCGCCTGCAGCGAGAGGCGGACAACGGCCTGTCGTTCGACGCGGCCTGGCGCAGGGCCCGCATGCTGGCGGCGCCCGATGAGATGGTCTACCGGCTTCACGGCCACGAGTTCCCCATCGAGGATGAGGAGGAGCCCGACACGGCATGGCCGGAGAGCAACAGCCACCGCCTGCCGTGAACCACCAACCCAGGCTGTGGTGGCGCATTGTCCCTCCCCGCGGGTGCGGGGAACGGATCCCGAGCTGCTCGCCCAGGTTGCCCAGAGCGGGACCATCCCCGCAATGGCGGGGACAAGACAGCGCCCGTGTCACCCTTGGGCCCGTTGAGGGGTGCATCCCCCGCCGAGGCGGAGAGCTCAGCACAGCTTCGCACACACCCTGGTACCGCTCCAGCCGCTGCCGGGGGCGATGCACTCTTCGTTTGCTCGTGGCAGGCGGCCTCGGGATTTCGGGTCAGCTGCCGCCCGCTGCGCGGGCGTGGACGGCGGCGATGTCCCGTACTCGGAGGACCGCTTCAGGTTCCACCTGGGCGAGCGCCGGTAGGGCGTGGTGCCAGCCGGCCGTGGCCAGCGCCTGGTGGAGGAAGCTTGCGGCCGCCTGTGGGTCAGGCGAGGCGTACGGGGAGACGGCCAGGGCCAGGTGCCGGATTGTGCGTGTGAAGGGATCGGCCTGCGTCGCGTCGGTGCCGGGAAGCGGGTGGACCGGCACTCGGGCCAGGTGCCCCGCGAGCGCGGCGAGCGCGGCCCCGCAGGTCCGGGGGTCCGTCGGCCGCCCGGCAACGCGGCGGGCCGCTTCGATGTCGCCCAACACCGCGTGGACCACCGCGAGGGCCGCTGTGGGGAAGTGCTCGGGCCCGCGGTTCGCCAGGTCGCGGGTCAGCCAGTCCAGTTGCCGGCCTGGGTCCTCCCCCGCGCCGATCCGCAGGAGGGCGTGTACCAGGGCCGATTCGGGCTGCCAAGTCTGCGGGCCGTTCTGGTCCGCGTAGGCGACTGCGGCGTCCTTCAGCTCATGCAGACGTGCCTCGTGCGGGTGTCCGGCATGGGCCACGGCGGGAAGGAGCTCGGCGCACCGGGCCAGCAGGGCTGCCAGGGCGCGCGGCGCCTTCCTGCCCGCGTACAGATCGTCGAGGAGCCGGAGCAGCAGGTCGCTCGCCGAGTCCGGGTCGTGGTCCGACAGTCCGGCGGCCACGGCGATGCGGGCGAGCCGGTCAGCTTTTCTCCACGCCGCCTTCTGACTGCGGTCCACAGGCATCGTGTGCTGCCGGATGAGGTCCACGGCTGCTTCTCTCTCCCCCGCGCAGGCCAGCGCCTGCGCGGCAAGCGCCCAGACGCCCGCAGGGTGGCTCGCCCGTCCTCCCTGCGGAACCGACCCCGCGGCGGCCTGCGCCGCCTGGCAGGCGTGCCTTCGCGCCTCGATGCCCAGACCGAAGTCCGCGTAGGCCAGGGCCACGGCGGCGTGCGACCGCGCCCGGTCGGCCGGGGCTTCCCACAGGTCGATCAGCCGCTCGGCATCCTCCGTGGCATCGATACGTACGAGTGCTCCGGCCAGGGCGGGGAACCACGAAGGGGCGCGCCCCCAGTCCGATCCGGCCAGGGGCAGCCGGGCCAGGGCATCGTCCAGACGGCTCTTCGCCTCACCGTCTTTGCCGAGGCCCGCCAAACGGAAGGCCTCGTCGGCCAGCCTGTCGGCCTCGGAGTCGTCATCGTCTCCCGGCTGCTCGGAGGGGTCTACGCGCCCTCCGGGGAGGGTTTGCTCCACTTCATCGACGAAGCGGCGAACCTGCTCGGCAGGGGTTCCGGTATCGGTGAGCACCTGGGCCAGCCGGGCGACGGTGTACCGGAAGCCGTATTCCAGGTGGAAGGCGTCCGCCGATGACAGCGGCGTGGTGGCATTCAAGAGCATGGACTCGATGTGGCTCCGGGCCGATTCGACGAAGGCCGCGGCCGCCTCCGGACGGGCCTGCGCCAATGCCGAGGCCGCGGTGACCAGAACGGACACGTGCTCCAAGGTGGGCTCCGCAGCCCACACCTGCTCGGCGTGGTTGAAGATGCGGTCGTGGAGCCGGTCCGTGCGGTCGGAAGCCAGGGCCGCGACGGTCTCCCACAGCTGTACGGCAACGGTACCGTCGTCGTCCGCCAGAATCTCGGCCTCCTCCTCCAGCGTGTCCAGCAGTGCCGCCGCCGCGTCCGGCCGATGCGGCGCCAGCAGGCGGGCCGCCTCCGCCCATGCCTCATAGCGCGCCGTGCTCGATCCGCGGGTCGAGCGCAGCAGGTCCAGGCCCGCCTCCACCTGCTCCGTCACCAGCAGGGCGAGCGCGGCCTGGCCGGCAGCCGCCTCCGCCTCGTTTGTGGCGTACTCGACGGGGCTTGCCTCACGCAGGGCCTTCCGAGCCCACTTCGCCGCCTCCCGCGCGGTCTCCTCGGCGTCATCGTGTCCGGACTCCGCCAGGGCACGGGCCACTTCGGCCAGGCCCGCCGCCTTCAACGAGGCTTGCGGGGACGCTCCCGCCATGGCCCTGGCCCGCCGCGCGTCGCCGCGCCGAGCGACGGTCGGCGCCACCGACCGGGGCAGGGGCCGCGTGTACGGGAGCAGTGCCTCCCGCGATACGGCCACCCCCGCCTCGGCGGCGAGGCTCGGCGGAACAGGGTCGGGACCGTACGGCGCGACGAGGTCGAGGTCGGCGAGAGCCACGTCCAGCCCGGAGCGCAGTACGAGACGGAGCTGGCGCCTCGGGTCGAGGACGAGGTCTCGAAGCCGGTCGGTGTCCCGGCTGCGCTGCGTGAACCGTGTGTAACCGGTGAGCAGGTAGTTCGGGGTGTCCTCGGGCCAGCCCTGCTCGCGGTATCCGTCGGCCCAGGTGTGCAGTTGACCTTCGTGCACGGCCAGGGCGTCCTTGCCCAGGGCGTTGGCCGCGGCCCGGCGCAGTTCCTCATGTGCCAGCACGAATGTCTGCTGGCCGACGTCGGCCTCGGCATCGGCCTGCCCGCCCAGCAGGAGGTGGTCGGTGTCGGTGGGTGCCATGTTGCGGCCGACGACGCTACGGAGCCTCGTGTCGATGTCGTGCGGCCTGATTCCGGCGAGTGCGGCGAGGTCCGCGCCGGTGAGCGCTCCCCCGGCGGCGGCAAGCAGGCCGAGCAGCCGGGAACCCACGAGCGGGTCGTCCAGCAGGGCATCCAGCTCCCGCAGGGCGGTGTCCCGGATGACATGGGCTGCGGGCGAGGCGGTCAGCCGGCGGACGGTGCCCGGATCCCGGAGCGGATGGCCGTCCGCGACATCGTGCGGGACCTGCGGGTGGGGACGCCCGGACACGATGACGCGCATGCCGTGCGGGGGCTGCTTGGGCAGCAGCGCCGCGATGCTCCGGCCTCCCGGGGCGGCGTCCGCGTCCTCGTCGAGGCCGTCGACGATCAGCAGCAGGCGCCGATGCCGTCCTGCGCTGGCCCGCGCGGCGTCCTCGAACAACCTGGGCAGGCATTCCGGCCGCCCGCGTTCAACTGCCCGGACCTCCCGGCCGACGACGGAAGCGAGCTGCTCCCCGACCGCCAGGACGAAGTCCTGGCGGTGGTTGGTGCCCAGACGCCCGGCGATGAAGTGGTGGACGACGTCGACCCCAGCGGGGAGGCAGCGGTCGGCGAACCAGGCGAGCAGCGCGCTCTTGCCGGCCCAGGCGTCCGCCTGCCACCACACGTACGCCGGGCCGCCGTCCGGGGCGGTAGTGAAAGCCGTCAGCGCGGCCAGCTCCTCGTCCCGGCCCGCGAACTCGTGCGGGAGGACGTCCTGGAGGGCCTGGGAGGGCACACCGAAGAGGCGGCCGGGCGAGGCCGCGTGCACGCGGCGGCCGCGGCCTCCCTGTCCGCTCTTACGGACGGCCTGTGCCGCTTCCAGCCGGGCGCGCCAGGTCTCCGTACCCGTGGGCGGATGCTCCGGGGACCGCCGTACCGCCCGGCCGTCCAGGAAGGGGATCAGCAGGCTCAGTACGTAGCGGACGTGCTGTGGCCTCACAGGTACCGAGCGGCCCCTCAGCCAGTCGCTGAGGGTGGAGTCCGCCACCGTGAAGCCGTGCGGCTCGCCAAGACCGACGAGGTGCTTGAGCCCGAACTCGGTCCCCCCGCCCGCTGCCGCGTACAGCGCCCGCAGGTCCTCCGCGAAGCCCAGTCCCCTGCCCCCGGCCGCCGGCCTGCCGCTTCCCCCACCGTCCGCCGCAGACTTCTCCGGAATCACCGGCATCCCCTCCCTGACCTGTACACCTGCTTCGACTCTGGCTCGGCGTACATCGCCGGAAACCCATCGGACAACGGATACCTGTGGAACCGCACCCCGTGGAGAAGACCGCCGGGTGACCATCCCGAGGGGGATCTCCCATGTCCGTACTGCAGTCCGTCTTCCACGAGGCGGCCACCCTGACCGCCGCCACCGGGCTCGTCTACGCCGGCGCCATCGCTGCGGTGGCCGGGTCCTCGGTGCTCTCCCGCAATCCGCAGCGCCGCCGCGACGCGCGGGCCACCCTGGCGATCCTGATGCGGCGCGACGATCAGCGCTGACATTGCATGGAGGGGAAACACGTGCGAGTTGAGCGGCTTACTCAGAGGAGTTAGAAAATCGTGAGATGTCTTAGCCAAGTCGCCTGCATCCCCTCGCCGTTCATGATGTGGTGAGCACCGTGAGCCTCGTCGAGGAGCCCTGCGCCGACAAGTCCTGCCCATCGTGGGGAGGACCTTTCGGTGCAGGAGGAGTCAAGGATGCGGGTTCGCTTACGGGAGAGGCTGCGGAAGCGCGACGTACGTCGGCTTGCGCTGACCGGTGTCATGTGGCTGCTGGCGCTCGTCATCGCGGGGTTCGTCTCCGCGCTGATGGCCAAGCTGGTCGACGCCATGTGGTGATGGCTGCTCCTCGGCTCGGACCGCCGAGGAGCAGCCATCGTCGCCCCTCTCACCGGGCCCCTGCCCCGTTGTCGTGGGTCGGGGGCCAATCACAGCAGGAGGACGCTTCTGCAACAGGCACGGATCTGCCGAGGGGAGGTGTCCGAGCCGACTCGTAGCCGCCCTCCAGCCTAGAACAAACCGACGGACGAGGGGGGCACAGTTCATGGAGGAGGATGCCCGGGCCGCATGTGCCTCCGCATGACTGCCGCCCTGGCTGACCGCTGCTCAGGACGCTAACCTCGGCCCGTACGGAGCTCCCTGCCAACACGGGGATGGTCCGTCGGAGGTGTTCGCGCTGCATACCCGCGTCACCTTCTCCCGCAATCGCGGGAATGACCCGTCAGAGGTGTTCGCACAGCGCCTCCTGCCAGTTCCCCGCGTGCGCGGGGATGCCCCCCGTTAAGAGCAGAGTCCGTCCGATCCCTGCGTGCGCAGGGACGCAGCCGTCCCGTCCAAGCGGTCGCTGACGAGGCGGCAACTCAGCAACCGCCGAGCACGGGGAACGTGACTACACGGGAAGAACCCCTGAGGCGACGACGAACGCAACGTCCCCGATGTCCTGCCAGGCGTCGCCCCACTTCTCCCGCTCCTTTAGCTGGGGGGCGCGGTGCTCGCGCAGGCGGCGATGTTCAGGCTGTCCAGAGCGATCGGGCTGGCGCTGCCGTCCCTCTTCGGCGCGGACTCGTACGGGTCCCAGCCCTCCGCCACTATCTCTTTGGCCGGGGCGATCTGCTCACCGTCCAGGTCGACGTCGGACCGCTCCTGGCCGACGCACTCGCCCCTTCGCAGGCCGCGGGTGCCGGAGAGGTGGAAGAGGGCGTACAGCCGGCAAAGAGCCACTCCTGAAGATCCACACCTTGAACCGGCACCTCCCGAGGCTCCCCGAGGACGAACCGCACGACCTTGTCGAGCCCATCAAGACCGAAGGCCCCGCGGTGCACAGCCGGATACTTGTTTTGGGTCAACCTCGCCGTCCTGACGAAGTGTTGCTTGCCCACAAGTCTGGCTTCGGAAGTCCGCTTCCTTCGGTTCCGCTCTCGGGTTGCACATGTTTGCAGTGATGGGCTGCGAGCTGGCGGCCTGCCCTCCGCTTGCGTCGCTGGACATGCAGGAGCGGCCCTTTTCTTCCGTTCTGTCCGCGCTGGCTGGCAACAGATTTATGCATCCACGACGGCTCCGCACGTACGTACGATCGCCGAGATTTGCATTCACGGACTGCGATGACGGGCTCCGGCGTGCCTGTGGGACCGTCGCTGGGAGGGGATCGTATGAAGACGATGCGCAAGGCTGTGGCTGTCGCGATGGGCGGTGTGACGCTGCTCGCTCTGGGCGTGACGGAGGCTTCGGCTGAGGGGTCGAGGACCAGCTACATCGCGGGTTGGAGCCGGGGTGGTGAGTCGAACCGCTGGTACGACAACAACAGCGACTCCAACACCACCACGGTGGGTTTCTCCAACTGCTACACCGACAGCTCCTTCAACTCGGCCACGGTGGCCGTCTTCCAGGACGTCAGCTGGAGCCCTGACAAGAACATCGCCACCAAGGTGAACTACTGCAACACGACCTACTACGGCCGTGTCAGCGCAGGCTCGTACTACTTCAAGCTGACCGACTTCAGCGGCGGCTCGAACCTGAGTGTGGACGATGTGAACATCGGCTGGTAACCGATGCAGGCCGGGGCCCGGTGGAACGATCGCCGGGCCCCGGGCCGTCTCAGAGCCAGACCACATCAGCGCTGCGCACAGCCCCTTGCGGGCGGATTGAGCACAAGCCCATGACACTGCGTTTGACCGGGATCGGGTTCCGCTACACGCGGAGCGCGGCCGTCTTCGACGGGTTCGACCTGTCGATCTCCAGTCCTGCCACCGTTCTTTTGGGGCCCAATGGGGCCGGGAAGTCCACTTTGATGGGGCTTGCTGCAACGCACCTGCAGGCCGAGACGGGAACGGTCTCCTGGCGGTATACGACCCCGGGCAGCCGCCGGGAGCGGGTTGCTTACGTGCGGGCAGTGGCGTGGCTGCCCCAGGAGGTGGTGGCGATTCCCGGGCTGAAGGTCCGCGAGCAGGTCGCCTATATGGGCTGGCTGAAGGGCATGTCGCGCACTGCTGCGTGGGACGCCTCCAAGGAAGCGCTCGAGCGAGTGAAGCTGACTGATCTCGCGGATCGGCGCAGCCACCAGTTGTCCGGGGGCCAGAAGCGGCGCATGGGACTGGCAGGGGCGCTCACTCACAAGAGCGAGCTCATCCTGATGGACGAACCGACCGCCGGCCTGGACCCGACGCAGCGGAAGATCTTCCGGAAGCTGTTGGACACGCTCCGCGAGGACGTGCACATCGTTGTTTCCACTCATCAGACCGAGGACTTGGCCGACTCCTACTCCGAGGTCGTGGTACTCGACCAGGGCCAGGTCCGGTTCCAGGGCAGCACCGAGGCGTTTCACGCGCTCGCCGGTGCGGGCACGGACAACCCGCGCGAGCGCGCCGAGGCCGCGTACGCCGAGCTCGTCCGCGGAGAGGTGTAAGGGATGATGCTGCGAACCCTGCTGCGCTCCTCGGCAGCCGTCTACGTCATCCCCTTCCTGATCCTGTTCGTCATGAGCGCCATCGCACGGGATCTGACCGCCTGGACCACAGCCGGCTACTGGCCGTCCGCCACCGGCAGTTCCCTGCACTCCCTCCCGTTCATCTGCACCATCTCCGCCGGGCTGGCGGCCTGGGAAGGCGCGCGCCTGACACAGGGCAAGGTCTTCGGACAGACAGCCGCCCGCAGTCCTCTCGCGATCACCGCGCCCGTCCTGGCCCCGGTGGTAGCCGGAGCCCTCCTGACCTCCCTGGCCGCACTGCTTCTCTCGGCCGATGCCGCAGGCGTCAGCGCCGGGCTGCCGGACCTGCACATGCTGCTCGCCGTGGTCCTCATGGTCGTAATGAACACTCTGCTCGGGTTCTGCGCGGGACTGCGATGGCGAGCAGTGATCTCCGTACCCGTCGTTCTCGTCGGGGCGTTCTTCCTCAACGCCTATCCCGTGTCCTGGAGCATCCTGTGGATCCGGCACCTGATCGGTGGGGGGCTGGCGGACTGCTGCGCGGTGGACCAGGTGCTCGACGGACGTGCCGTATGGCCGGTCGTGCTGTTCACCGGCGGCCTCATCCTTGCTTGCCTCATGGGCATAAACAGCCGCACAACGCCCCGCACCATCGCAGCGATGACGGCCTCCGTAATCATCGGCACCGGCCTGGCCGTAGCCGTCGCCATTCCGATCCCGGTTACTCCTGTGGCCGACCGGCCGACCGGGGGCCTGGTCTGCGAGAAGGCAGCCGACACCACGGTGTGCCTGTGGCCCGAGGTAGAGAACCCGGACAAGATCCGGCCGACAGTGAACACCGTGCGGCACAAGCTCACCAACGCCGGCATCGAGACCTCCGCCACCTTCACCATGGCGGCGACCACGCGAAATGGCGAGGCGAAACTCGGCATCACCACCAAGCCCCGAGGCGCCGACGTGGTCGCCGGCGTTGCCCTCAGCCTGATGCCGGCCGTACCGGCCTGCGCAGCCGACGGCCCCTACCCGGCCGCACCCGCACAGCCACCCACAGCCGCCTGGCTCCTGGTCACGGCCGGAATGCCCGCCGAGGCCCTCTCGGGACGCTTCGATCCCCCCACCCTCGACCTCGTCAACCGGATCCGGACCCTGCCCCGCGAGGAGCAGCAGGCCTGGTACCGCTTCAACAACGAGGCCATGCGGGGATGCACCACCAAGGCCCAGATCACCCCTGCGGCGCTGACCCGATGAACTGGTGGCTGAAAGCCCGGGCCGCTCAAGGCCTTGCCGGAGCCGCTGCGCTCACTGTCGTCCTGGGCATCCTCCTGGGCGATGTCGAGCTGCCCATCCCGGTCCTGACGGGGCAGGCCGGCGTATTCCTCGCGGGGCACCTCCTGACCGTCCTGCCAGCCGTCGTCCTCATGTACGGGCAGGAACGCACAGACCGGCGGATCGAGTCCACGGCAGCCCGTCCGGTCAACCTGTGGAATGCCTGTCTGGGCGCCGCTATCGCCCTCGCGGTAGCCGCCGCAACGGGCCTGATCTACCTGATGTCCGGATCGGCCATGGCCATTGTCAGCGGGCGCAACATCGGCGCCTACATCGGCATCGCCATGATCCTCGCCGCATTCATCGGCCCCCGGGCATCGGCTGTCCTGACGACATTGCTGCCCATCGGATTGGCAAACACGGGATGGACCCCATCTGGCAAGCCCGAGGTCTGGGCGTGGCTCCTGCATGACGCGAATTCTGGAATTGCAATGACCGCAGCCGCGCTCGCGCTGGCGGCGGGATTCGCCGCTCTCTCGCTACGGAGGAATCCCGCGCGATGGAGAGTTCTGCATTAGTTATTCAAATGCGGGCCCACAGAATCCGCGGGCCCGCATTTGCACACCTCTACCAGTAGATGTTTACGGTGCCGGCGCTGAAGGCGTCACCACCCGAGAAGCTGTCCAGTTTGAAGTAGTACGACCCGGCCGCCACGTCACCCCACTCCGACGCCCCGCAGTAGTTCGTCCTGCCGCCGTAGCCGCGGTCCGGAGCGAAGTCGATGTCACGCCACAGGGACAGCGAGGCCCAGCTGAAATGTGCGGTCGTCTCGCAGTTGTTGAGGGCCACCGTGGTACTGGCGGAGTCGCTGCTGTTGTCCCACCAGCGGCTCGACTCCTTACCCGGCTGCCACCATGAGATGTAGCTGGTGCGAGAATTCTCAGCCTGAGCCGGCAGCGCTGCCATCCCCACCAGAAGCACCCCTCCAGCGATGGACGCTGCGATCTTCCTTTTCATCTACTACCCCTCCCGACGATATTGGCGCATACCTCATCAAGGCGCGCGCTTAGAGGCTGGACGCGAAACGCCTAGCCGTTCGAATGCTAGTCGGATATTCAAGTCGCCTAAAGGGGGGCGTGGCGGGTCGGTCCGGAATCTGGCACATCGCCGGGAACGAATGAGCAGAATCAGCCAGTCCGGTTACTCCTTATGGTGGTAGCTTTTTGTTTCATCGGCTGAGTTAAACCACCCTCTAGCGGCGCGCTACCGCACATCAAATGACGGTGACCCCTAAATCGACATCTCGCGATGGACTGATTCAGGCCGTAATCCGGAACGCCGTCGTCACTCAGCGGCAGGCCACCATCGTCCGTCAATCACTGAGGTGGCCGGCCAGCAGGGTTCGTGAGATGTCGCAGGCGCCGTGGAGGTCCGGCAGGATGTTGTGTCGGCCAGGAGTTCGTAGGCGAAGACGCCTGTGCGGTAGCGGGCGGTCAGGCAGCGCACCGATCCCGGCTCGCCCGCGTGGTGGCGAGCGAGGATCACGTATGCCTGGCGCTCGGCGGTGACGGGGTCGGTGGTGAGCGGGTTGGCCAGCCACCCGTCGGGCCGCGTTGGTCGCGTACCAGCGGGCCGACCGGCGCAGCGCCACGGCGGACACAGCGACGTCGCCCCGTTCAGGGTGAAGAGCTGCACCT
This sequence comes from Streptomyces sp. NPDC059564, assembly GCF_042735575.1. Classification (NCBI taxonomy): domain Bacteria; kingdom Bacillati; phylum Actinomycetota; class Actinomycetes; order Kitasatosporales; family Streptomycetaceae; genus Streptomyces; species Streptomyces sp. NPDC059564. The sequence continues at coordinate 70,456 of NZ_JBHWBP010000002.1, forward strand.
CGGAGACGAAGAGCAGCAGCAGGCTGATGTCGGCCGAGCCCGCGATACGGGCGATGCGGCCCGTGAGGTCGAGGAGACCGTTGATCTGCTGTACCTGGTCGGCCTCGACGAGATCGGGTACCAGGGCGGCGAGGTTGGGGTCGAATAGCGCCCCGAGCGTGCCGAGGAGCAGTACACCAGCGAGCAGCAGAGCGATGCCCCGCGCGTCGGGCGACCACAGGAACGGCAGCGCGACCGCGACCGCTGCCCGCGCCCCGTCGACCCAGGCGAGTGCCCGGTACGAGGAGAAGCGGGAGACGAGCCGCCGGCCCACGGTGCCGAGGGTGACGTACGGCAACGACTCGGCGCCCGCGACCAGGCCCATGAGCGAGGCCGAGTCGGTCGCGGCGTAGACGACCCACATGACCGCGAGGACGTAAAGGCGGTCTCCGAGGACGGAGAGGCTCTGTGCGAGCCACAGCACCAGCACGGGCCGCCGTCGCAACAACCGCAGGTGTTGCATGCGTGCTCCGGGCCGATCCGTGCCAGACCGGGCACAGAAGCCCCGACCGAATCGCGGCCAACCCTGGGCCCGATGGGAGCAACCGGCGCAGCCTTCTCCCACACCGCACACGAATTCGGCATGGTCGGTGCCCATCGCTGCGTAGGCGTCGTATTAGCTTGCCGTTTACGTCTGCCGTCGAACGGTGCTCGAACTTGTCCGGGGTTTCCCCAGTTCACGGGACGTACGCGGGACCGGAGCCTGATCCTGTGGGAAGGGTTGCTGCGGCACGGAGGCCGGGATCGTGGAACTGGTCGAGCACGAAGTTCAACGAGACGCTTTCGTGGCGGTGACAGGGTTCCGGTCGGAGCTGTACGCGTGCCTGGTCTCCCGGAGCGACGCCCTGTTCGAGCTGTGCGACGCCTTGCTGTGCGCTGAAGGCCCGGTCCGCACGCTCGTGGACCTTGCCCTCGCTCCCGAGCACCGACGCGGTCACGGTGCCCTGTATTTCGGACTCAACCAAGGCCGGATGGACGTCGCCCGGCTGCGCCGGGCACTGGCCGGTGTGCCGCTGCCCCGGGCCCGTGACGGCCGGCTGGTGCTGGCGGTGGACGTGTCCCCGTGGATGCGGCCGGACGCGGACACCTGCTCGGACCGCTCGTTCTGCCACACCTTCGGCCGCGGCCTGGGCAAGCATCAGATGGTGCCCGGCTGGCCGTACTCGATCGTCGCCGCGCTGGAGACCGGCCGGACCTCCTGGACCGCGCTGCTGGACGCGATCCGGCTGGAGCCCGGCGCGGACCTGGCCGCGGTCACCGCCGACCAGGTCCGTGAGGTCATCGAACGACTTGTGGCGGCCGGTCAGTGGCAGGCTGGTGACCCGGACGTCTTGCTCGTGTTGGACGCCGGTTACGACGCTCCCCGCATCGCCCATCTCCTGGCTGACCTGCCGGTCGAAGTGCTGGGGCGGCTCCGGTCGGACCGGGTGATGCGCAAGCCGGTCCCTGTGCCGTGGATCTGCCCGCCTCAGGGTGGGCGCCCGCCCAAGTTCGGCGGCGAGTTCGCGTTCGGGCGGCCCGAGACCTGGGGCGAGGTGGCGGTGGTGACCGAGACCGACACAGACCGGTACGGGACAGCGACCGCCCAGGCGTGGGACCGGCTGCACCCCCGGCTGACCCGGCGGGCGGCGTGGCTCGACCACGAGAGCCCCCTGCCGATCATCGAAGGCACGGTGATCCGGTTGGCGGTCGCGAAACTGCCCAGCGGTGGGGTGAACAAGCCCGTGTGGCTGTGGTGGTCCCGGACTGGTGCCCGCCCGAGGACGTGGATCGGTGCTGGCAGGCGTTCCTGCGACGGTTCGACGTGGAGCACACCTTCCGCTTCCTCAAGCAGACGCCCGGGTGGACCCGACCCAAGCTCCGGGATTCTGGCGCGGCCGACCGCTGGACCTGGCTCGTCCTGGTCGCACACGCCCAACTCCGCCTCGCCCGCCCCCTCACACGGGATCTGCGCCGATCCTGGGAGCGGCCGGCGGAACCGAGCAGACTCACCCCTGCCCGCGTCCGCCGGGGGTTCAGGAACCTGCGCGCGAAGACGGGCACGCCAGCTGGTGCACCGAAACCCACACGGCCCGGCCCCGGCCGCCCGCTCGGCTCGAAGAACCGGCGGCCCGCCACTCACTACGACGTCGGGCGGGTCCTCGCCACCGGCGAGTCCTACACCCAACCCGCACACCACAAGAAGGGGACGAAGCCCCGGCGAACTGGATGAACAGCAAGAACGGCAGACTAGGGCCCATGGACTCAGGACTCGCTGCGCTGCTGGGCGCCGCCATCGGCTCCGCCACCACCCTAGGGGCCGCAATCGTCAACGGCCGTGCTCAGGCACGGTCCCAGCACGCACAATGGAGCCGCCAGCATCGCCGCGACGCATACGCCGGCCACCTGAGCGCTCTCCATAGCCGCGACATTGCCATGGACACCGTTCTCGACGCGCTGCGTTCAAACCAACCCAACCTGCCCGACATCGACGAGAAGATAGGCCGCTTCATCACCCTGGCCCGCGAGGTCCACCGAGCCTGCGAAGTCGTCATCATCGAAGGGCCAGCGTCCGTCGCGGAAGTCACGGAACGCGTCACCGTCGCCTCCAGCGACCTCTCACACGTCATGCGACGGATGGCCGAGAACGCCCACGCGGGAAACACCACCCACAAGGCCGAAGACATTGCCCTTGCCGCCGAACGAGGGCGGGCCCTCTACGAAGCCGTCAAGGACTTCCGCCTCGCGGCCCGCAGCACCATCGGCAAAACCAACTGATCCAGGGACTCCGAGCCCGTCCCCCAGACCGTTGGGCGATTGAGGCGTTGTTCAGCCTAAAACGTTAAACGGCAAGCTTAGGCAGAAGAGAAAATGTTCAGAAGAGCAGGTCAGAGCCTGCGTGAGGTGAGACCGCTGTGAGTTCGAGGTTCATCCCCGCGAGTGCGGGGAGCGGCCGAAGTCGGCGACACACCATGGCACCGTGACCAGTTCATCCTGCGAGAGCGGGAGTCATTGTTGAGCACGGGTGTGGGGGCCGACCTTTTACCGCGGTAAAAGGTCGGCTCCCCGAGCGCAGCGTCCTCAGCGGGTCAGGATCAGCCCGCAGCTGTACGCGCGGGCGTGGCCGAGGCCGTTGGAGAGGGCTGTGACCAGGGTGTCCGGGTCGGTGACCGTCAGGGAGCCGCGGATCTCGGCGCGGCCGATGCGCACGGGCTTGCTCCGGTGGGCGCTGGAGACCGTGGGCAGCATGCGGATCCCGAGGGTGTCGGGGTCGGTGGTGGCGCCGATGCGGGTCACCCCGTCCTCGGCCGTCGCCGGTTCGCCGTCGGCCTGGAGGCGGCGCAGGAACCAGTTCTTGACGTGGTCAGGTCGGGTGTGAGCCGTCCGGGTGCCGCGCACCTTCTCCGAGGCCGGCTTGCCGGAGGGCCTGCTGTGGGTCGGGTTGACGACCGTACGGAAGCCGACGACCTCGCCCGCCTTGAAGGTGCGGTCGACCGTGATGATCTGCGGCCGGCCGGTGAAGGCCGCGCGGGGGATGCGGGACCAGTCCCCCGGGATCCTGGACTGCACGACCAGGACGAGCGCCGCCGCCTTGAGGTCCACCGACCAGGTCGACAGCACACCCATCTGGGAACGGGCCTCGGGATCCCCGTCCTCGACCCAGCCGCGGAACCCGCTCATCACCGTGCTGTGCATCTCCTGGGCATCGACCAGGGACTTGGCGACGAGCGGATGGCGGGCGTTCAGGGTCAGGACGGAGTGGGTGGCGACGAAACGGGCCGTGGAGGCGCATGTGCTGTGTGCGGTGTTCACGGGATGATGTCCCATTCGCTGGCGGTCGGGGCGATGGTGACGCGCGTACGGGTCTCCCAGCGCGTGGCGTGGGTCCGGAGCGTGGGATCGAAGCTGACCGGCTGGTCGTTGATCTGGGAGGCTCCCCGCGCGCCCGGCGCCGACTGGATCCATGCCCAGGGGCGTCGGCCGGAGGGGTCGGGTCCGTCCGGGCCGGGCAGCAGCCGCTTGGCCGTGAAGGCCTCGGCGATCGTGCCGGGCAGGATGCCGGCGGCCAGGGTGCCGGAGGGCGGGCAGGATTTCCGGCCCAGCCACAGCAGCTGTTTCGGGTGCTCCAGGGCGTGGGCGATCTCCTCCAGCCGCCCCTCGTCCTCGTGCTGGAGCCCCACGACGAAGGCCGCGTCCGACAGGTACCAGCGCTCGGTGATCAGCGCCGTACGGGACAGCTCCCCCGAGACCAGCGTGCCGGAGACGGGGTCGGCCGCGATCTTCTTCGGCGCCCCGTACCACCCGGCCAGCTCGTGGTGGCCGAAACCGGGTCCCTCGGCGGCGTCCATGCTCTTGGCCACGGCTGCCGCCCGCCGGTGGTCGGTGATGACGTCCCGCGGTCGCAGCGGATACTTCCCCGCGCCGACGGAGTGGTAGTCGCGTACCGGGGTGCCGGGGTGGTCGGCGCGGACGCCGAAGACGAGCCGGGCGAGGTCGTCCACGGGGTCGGTGCGGTCCCGTCCCAGGGCCGCCGCGCACAGTCCGATCACGGCCGACTTGGTGGGCCGGCTGTGGGTGTCGCGGTGGGAGAACCGGCTCGCCGCCCCCCAGGACTGGAGGGGTGCGGCGAGCCGTACAAGCAGGACGTGGGTCACGCCGTCAGCTCCTCGGCGGAGGTCACGGGCACCGCGCCCGCCGCCTTGAGGGTGCCCAGCAGTTCGTCGATCTGCGGGTCGTAGGTGAGGACGCGGCCGGACTTGATGTCGGGACGGCGCTTACTGACGAAGGCGTGGTGCTTCAGCAGCCGCTTGACCGCCGCCGGTCCGGCCGGGCCCTCGCCGCCCTTGTCCAGGGGGTTCTCGTCAACGGGCGACTGGAAGGCTGCCGCGTAGTTGTACGGGCGCTCCCCCTCGAAGGCGAGGACCAGGGCGGGCAGCGATCCGGTGGACGCGGTGGAGTTCTTCTTCGCCTCGGGGAAGGCGTCCACGAAGGCGTTGACGAACTCGCTCTCGGCCGCGACGGACGCCTCCTCGGCCTCCTCGACCGTCATTCCGGCTGCCTGGAGGTTCCTGCGCAGCTTCAGGCGGTCAAGTACGGCATGCCGGTAGAAGGTGCCAGTGATCAGCGACTGGTAGCCGGTCATGCCGGCTCCGGCGTCGTCGGCCGCGTCCAGGAAGTCCAGGGCGTTCTTCTTCCGGTCGAGCTTCGCGTCGTCCGCGGCGGCGTAGAAGTCGTCGACCTGTTCGGCCTCGTGGACGGTGAAGGCGTGGCTGCTCTGGACGGCGCCGTCGACGTTGGGGGAATCGGCGATCTCGGCCAGGAAGCGGCCGTACAGGGCGATGTCGATGGCGTCACGTGGCGCGAGCGCCATGAGGACCGCGGCCCGGGTCGCCGACGGCAGGCCGGGCAGCTTGGATTCAGCGGCAGCTGTCCCCTCCCCCGCCTCGTCCGTGTCGGCGGGCTCCGGCTCGGCGCTCTTGCGGCCGCCCTTCTTGCTCTTGGCGGCCGTCAGCACCGCCTGGGCCCCGAGGTACTCCGCCGTCCAGGGACGGAGCTCCTCTGCCTGTGCGTGGATGTGGGCGGCGACGCGCGCACCCGCGTCGGAGGGGGCGAACAGCAGCACCTTGGTCAGGTTGGCGACCGTCTTCTTGCCCGGGTCGCCGAACTTCAGCCCGGTGGCCTCGATGACGGCACGGGCGGTGCGGACGGCTTCGCCCTGGTCCCAGCCGTGTACGGAGACCAGTTCACGACTGGTGATCAGGGCCCACTCGCGCGTCCGGACACCGGTGCTCCGCCCGGCCAGGGCCCCGACGCCCGCGTTGGCGCGGTCCCGGGTGTGGACCCGCTCCGCGCGGCGGCGTGCCTGGCTCGTGATCATGTGGCGCTCGGCGCCGCCGTAGACGATCGCCTTCGGGGACCCGTTCTCGTCGCGTACGGGCAGCACGGCGACCAGCGTCTCCAGCAGGTGCAGGGAGAGGAACGGGCTGCCGGCGGAAGATGTGCTGCTGGTCACTTGGTGGTGCCCTTCTGGATCGTGTCGGCGACGGTCGTGCTGCTGGTGCGGGACCCGGCGAACCGGGACCGGGACATGTGGAAGGCCACGGCCCACCCGTAGGAGACGCGGGCCTTGCGGTCGTGCCACCGGCTGAGGTCGTCGGCGAGCAGGGCCCAGGACGGCGGCGGCTGGTCGCAGGCACGCAGCCGGGCAACGGCGTGCTGGAGGTGGCGCCAGGGGATGCGGCGGCTGGACACGATCCGGTCGACGAGCCGGGCCGCGCCCGGGTCGTCCGGTCCGCGCCCGGCTCCGCTGCCGATCCGGCGGGCGGCATCGCCCAGGCTGCCGTAGCCGTACGCGGGCTTCGAGCGACCCTGGTGGTAGACCGCGAAGAGGAAGGCGACCTGCTCGTAGACCTCCCACTGTTCCTCGGTCGGGCTGTACCAGATGGCCCGGAAGTGGGGCTCCTTGCGGACCCGGGGCCGACGGAGCTCGGCGAGGCTGCCGTAGTTCCTGTTGTGCACGAGGCTGGCGAGCCAGGCCGTGAGGGCGGTGCTGCTCTCGCCGGCCTCGGGTCCGGGCTTGGACTCGGTGTGGGTCGTCATGCCCTCTCCCCTCGGAGTTCGGCCGGCGCCTTCGGCGATGCCAGCTCGTCGTCGAACCGCTGCAGGGCGGCGGCCCGTGCCTTGGCTCCCTGCGAGTTCCTCGGCAGGGAATCGAGGCACTCGGTGAGGAACCTGCGGGCTTCGGTGGACACCGTGGCGGCGTAGTCGAGCAGGCACTCGTGGACGGGCTCCCCGATGGTGGTCTCGTCCATGAGGAAGTCGAACGGCTCCTGCGTCGCCTCCCAGTGCATCCGGCGCGCGTCGAAACGTGCGATCTGGCCTGCCTTGTCGGCCGGTTTGGGATTGCGGTAGGCGACGGTCCAGGCCGCGTACGCCGCTCTGCTCAGCGCCGTGGCCACGTACTCGGCGATCTCCGAGCCGCGTCGAGAGGCGAGGTAGAGCCTGGCCTCCAGGCCCGGGGCGAAGGGGAAGGCGCCGTCGACCCAGGCGATGGCGGTCGTCTGCTTGGCCACGAGCCCGACCGCCCACAGCTCGACGCGGCGGGCGGGCTGCTGGCCGGGTTCGGGGGCGACGTCCTCGGGAGGGAAGAGCGCCAGGCGCCGGTAGAGGGTGTCGCCGTCGTTGCGGCCCGCCGAGGAGCGGGCCTCGGCGACCGCGGCGTAGAGGGCGTGGGCGTCGCGCCACACGGCGCGGCTCGCCGATGCCCACAGGGGTTTGGTGGTTCCGTCGGCCTTCTTGGCGTACACGGCGTCCTGGAGGTGCTCCTCCTTGAGGGAGAGCAGCTCGCCCGCACCGAGCAGTACCCGGTCGACGGCGTCCCCTTCCGGTGTCGGGCGCAGCAGCACCGAACGGCCGAGGTAGCTGTGCAGGTCGGCCGGGCCGCTGACGGGACGGCCGCCGGGCTTCGTCTTGAAGCCGCGGCGGTCCCTTCCGGCGGTCCAGGAGAGGTTCATCTCGTCGGGCGGTCCGGAGACGGGAGCCAGGTTCAGGCGGAGGGTCTCGCCGAGGGTGGATCCCAGCGCGAGGACCCGGATGCGGCTTCCGAGGCGGGTGGCGGCAAGGTTGGTGATGGTCGGGCCGAGCGTGTCCTTGCCGGACATCCGGGCCCGGCCGGCCGGTCCGTACACGTGCTGGGCGAGCATGGCCCGGAAGGCCTGGGCCACGGGTAATGGCTTCGGGTGTTCGAGGTGGTGGTGGTCGAAGAACTGGTTGTAGTCCCCCACGTGCTCGATCACCAGCTGCGCCGGTCCGGCCCCGTGCTTGTCGAGGAAAGGGGCGAGGAGCGAGTTCTGCCCGAGCGGCTCGGTGGGGTGGAACAGGTCCCAGACCTCGTTCTCGCGGTTCTTGGCGAGCCAGTCCGCGGCGGGGCGGAGGGCGTCCTTCTGGTCGACCCAGGCCGGCCACTCTTCAGCGGACGCCGGACGGGTCCCCGAGGCGTAGCAGATGGCCAGCAGGAACTCGATGAACGCGACCTTCTCCCCGGGAGTGGAACCCTCCACCGTCCGAAGCTCGTCGGCTTCATGAAGAAGGTCGACGAGATTCAGCTCGACAAGCTGGTCGTCGTCGGTCAGCACGGTGACGCATGCCGACTCCCGGGGATCCCATCGCGGGCGTATCGCCCCGTCCCTCAGGTTGCGTGATTCAGCCAAGGTGCATCGTTCGCTCTCTGCTCATAACGGTTCCTTGGTGGAATGAGACAGGACGCTAGCAGGCGAACAATGGCTATCCGGCGGCTTTCGGGAAAGTCCAACTATCCACAGTTAAGGGGTGGTTGGGTACGCGACACACTTCGTGAGAGCGGGGTCCGGCAGCCTCTCGGCGGGCCCGGCTGACGCCGGGGCGGCGGACATTGGTCGACTCGGCTTAGTCGATCTCCCCCAGGTAGCTCAGGGCTTGGCGGAAGTCATCGAGGGCGGGCCTGAACTCGCGTGCGGCCGTGTGGAAAGTCGATCGGTCGATCAGGATCCTGGCCAGTGTTCGCGTTCCATCCACCGGGTCGTGCTGAGACAGTCGGCGGGCCAGGTCCACTCCGTCGTCGAACAGGGAGCGGACTCGCTCCGCGAACAGATGGGTGCGCTGCTCCCAGTAGACGGCGGAGCGGACGGTGAGGACCCGGTGCAGCCGGACCAGTTCGGCCAGATGCTGGTCCGGATCCTCGGCGGCTCGCGGAGCAAGGATGTCCACCTCTTCACGCAGGGCATGACGGCTGTCGTAGTAGCGCCGTTTGGCATCGGGCGACCACGGTATGGGCGCCGCCCCCGAAGGCGGACGCGGTCCATCGGGCGCAGGCCGATCGCTCTCGGCACCGGAGAAGGACAGCAGCACCGCCCAAAACGAGGCCTGATAGCCGCTCCAGGACTTCCGCTCCCCGGTATCCGCCAACTCCGTCAGCAAGGCGAGCGTCGCCTCTTGGCGTACGAGGGCCGCCTGCCCCCCTCGGCCGCAGGCATCGAGCATCAGTGCGTACCCGATGAGCGAGTAGAGATGACAGGCCATCGAACCGCGGTCATTCGCCGCTTCGGCCGCTTCCATGCTGACGAGCATCTCGAACGCGGCGAGTGCTTCGCTGGACCGGCCGGCGTCGTGGAGAGCGGCAATCCAGTCCAGGAGTGACCAGGCGAGAGTCCCAGTACCGGACCCGTCGGGCAGGATCGCTGCGACCAATTCGGTCATGGCATCGGCAACCTCGGCATACCGGCCTTCCTCGGAAAGACCGGCAGCCCACTCACGCAGCCCTTTGACCACAGGGGCTCCGGACAGTTCGGCCTGTGCACGGCCAATGGCGAGCATCTCGGCCCGCATGGCGAGCCCTTCGGCGCGTCGACCCAGGCTGTACAGCTCGCTCTGGCACGTGTCGAGGGCTCGGTACAGAACATCTGCCCGGGCGGGTTCGGCCGGATCGATGGACCGCGCCGCGGCCACCGCCTCCTCTCGCAGCGCGAGACAGGCTGGATGCTTTTTGGCGGTGCTGGTGTCGTAACTCAGGCGTTGTAGCGCCCTGGCCAAGTGCGGCACATACGAGGCGGGGCTGACCTGTGCGAGCACCCGGTAGGCGTCGACTTCCTCGCGCGGAGTGCGGCGTCCCGACGCGAGCAGCACGTTCCGCGCCCGCATGATGTCGTCCTGATCGACTTTCCGCGAGTGATTCATAGCGGAGATTCTGGATGCCCCGGAGCGGGCCCAACAAGGGTCGTCACCTATGCCGTTCGTCCTACGAAAGCACCCTCTGACCTGTCATGATGGGTGTGACACCACTCCCCCGCCCTCGCGGGGATGGACCCTGGCCGCGAGGGAAGTCACGCCCAAAGTGGCCCTGCTCCCCCGCCACTGCGGGGGATGAACCCACGACGAGCCCGAGCCCTGGTCCCCCGGCCGGAGCCAGGCCATCGCCGTCCGAGTTGGTTCGTCGTCGAAGACGCCCGGGCCATTCCAACGACGACCACGGCCCCGACCGGATCGCCGGAACTCAAACTCCGCGGCCTACTCCCGCCGCTACATCAGCACCGGCTGGCTCCGCTGCGGACCCCAGCGATCCTCGATGCCCGGCAGCCTGCCTACTCGATGCTCACCCAGGCTGCTTCGGGCCTCGTCATTCCGGGTTCACGAGCGCGGCAAAGACCGGTGCGTTCAGGGTCAGTACCTACGTCTGGGCGATGACTGAGCCCCAGACCTTTTACCGCGGTAAAAGGTTCGCGCACTCCTCTCCTGTCCGGCGGATGAAGGGGAGAGGCCGGGCAACCTGTCCGTCTCATCGTGGTTTCGCCGAACGATGGGGCGTCGAGCCGGGTCTGGTCGATGGCGGGAAGGTCCCCTCAAAGAACGAGCACCCGACCGGTGAAGAGGACGAGCGAAGTGCCGTAGTCGTGGTGCGACGGCTTTGTTCGGGGTGCAGGCGAGGGGCCATGAAGGGACACCACGCCCGGCTCGGCCTGTCTGCCGAATCGGGCGTGGTGCCGGGCGCACCGCAGAGGCGAATCTCAAACTGAGATGGGCCCAACCGATGTGGGTTGGGCCCATCTCAGCGAAGCAGCCGGTTCCCCTCAGGCGCTGAACCTTTTACCGCGGTAAAAGGTTCAGCGTCTGAGGGCCGCTGCTTCAGTCCTCGGAGTGGGCTTCGAGGAGCTTCTCCAGGAGCACGGTCAGCTGGGGCCGGTCCATCTTCTGCAGGACGAGTTCCGCTACGGCCCCGCCGTCGTGCCACGGGACCCGGGGCAGCGAACGCAGGTCGACGAGGAACCCGGAATCCTGCGACTCCTGATCCGCTGCCGTCGTCTCGGACTCGACTTCCAGGGCGGCAGGCGTCGTCTGCTCCGGTGTCTCCTGGCGGGGTACGGCGCCGGGGGAGACGTCAGGGGTGCTCGGTGCAGGCGTCGCGCTGACTGCCGAGGGGGCCTCGGTAGTCGGTGCGGCCTGCTGCGGGGAAGGCGCCGGAGGCGCAGAGGGCGCCGAACCTTTTACCGCGGTAAAAGGTTCGGGGGCTGTAGCCATGGCTGCGGCCTGCTGGTCGCTGCTGGGGGAGGGGGAAGGCAGAGCAACCGGTGCCTGGGGGAGGGCAGGCGCCGGCACCGGTTCGGCCGCCGCGCGGAGGATGGCCTGCTGCTGCTCCTTGGCCTGGGCTTCCTTCTCCTTGGACGACTTCAGCAGCGCGAGGAGATCGGCGGCCCCGAGTGATGCGTCGTCCTTGAGGGCCCGGGCGAGCGCCCGGCCGTCCCGCTCCGGCATGTCCCCCGAGCTGAGCATGGCCTGGATCTCATCGGGAAGCTCCAGCAGGGCGAGTTGGTGCGTGATCCAGGCCGGCGACTTGCCCAGGCGCTCGGCGGCCCGCGACTTCGACCCGAACTCCTTCTCCTCCGCGCAGATCTCCACCAGCTGGGCGACGCCGCGGGCGCGCTCGATGACGTCGAAATCCTCCCGGTCGAGGTTCTCCGCCAGGAGATGGTCGATGAAGTCCTCTCGGCTCCGCGCGAGCTCATCGCGTACGACGAAGTCGAGGCTCTCCAGTCCGACGTGGACGGCGCTGCGGTACCGGCGTTCCCCGTTGATCAGGACGTACTCGACTGCCCCGATGGCGGCTTCGTGGTCCGGCCACAGGGCGAGGTACGCGGAGCGGGACACCACGACACACGCGGCGAGCTGCGTCTGGCGCAGTTCCTCACCGAACCGGGTGAGGTCCTCGGCCGAACCGAAGTTCCGACGCGGGTTGAGTGGTGTGGGGGAGACCTGCTCGAGCCGGAACTTGGCGAGCTCGTACACAGGGATCTCTCCCTGTGCCATGGCCTTGGCGCGGCCACGTTCGCTGCGCTCGCTCGGTCGGCGCGCGCTGGAGAAGGAGGCGCCGCTGCCCAGAAGGTCCTTCTTGCTCACTTCGTCAGTGCTTTCTTCAGATCGCGCATGGCGATGGCCTGCTCGCAGTCCGGTGCGTACTCGAGGAGGGGCCGCTTGAGACGGACGGCCTCGCGCTGTTCCTTCACATCGGGGATGACCACGAGTACGGGCGGCTGGGCGAATCCCCTCCACTGCTCCAGCGAGGAAGTGGCGATGAAGCCCTTGCGGGAGTCGTAGAGGTTCACGACGAACCCGAGCTGGGTGATCGTGACGTCGAGGTCGTCCTCCATGTCTTCGATCTGCTCCAGGAGCATGTCGTAGGCATCGGCGGAGGTGTCCTCGGCCTGGACGACGACTGTCAGCCCTGAAGCCTGCGGGTCCTCACCGTCGCGGGTCCGCGCGTAGTACAGCGCGGTGTCCATGGTGTAGCCGAGGCTCGGGGGGCAGTCGATCACGATGTAGTCGAAGTGCTTCTCCAACTCCTCGAGTGCCTTCTCCAGCGCGGTCTCCTTCACCCGAACGTTGCGGGTGGTGGCCAGCTTGGCGTCGAGGAGGAAGGCGTCCTTGCATGCGGGGAGCAGGAAGAGGCGGCCCAGGAACGGCTCGTACTCGATCGGGACGAGCAGGTCGGAGATGTCGCCCTCCGCCTCACCCAGCATGTACTTGGCCAGGCTCGGTTCCTTGATGCCCAGGGGAGTGTGGCCCAGGTGCCTGGTGAGGTGGCCCTGCGGGTCGAAGTCGATGACGCAGACGCGGGCACCGGCCTCGGCCAGGGCCTGGGAGAGGCCGTTGCTGACCGCGCTCTTGCCGACGCCGCCCTTTTGGTTGCAGACGACGAACCTGCGGACCTGTGCGGGGCGGATGAGCTTCGGCATCTGGTGGGTGTCGAGCCAGAGCCGGATCGACTGGGCCAGGCCCTGGTTGTAGGCGACGGAGCGGGACTTGCAGTCCTTTTTGAACTCGTCGTACAGGCCGGCGGGGAGGTAGGTGGCGAAGGACTGGCCGCCCGAGGTGTCGACGGCTGTGGCGGCGTCAGGGTTGCTCCGCCATGCGTGGATGCCTTCGGTCACGGCGTCTTGGATGCCCACGCTGAGCTGGGCTGCACGGACTTTGAGTTCCTGACGCAGGGCCAGAGGCAGCTTAGCGACTACCTTTTCCCTGTCAGAGGAGTCGTAAGGGGCGGTCATAGCGGTTACCTTACTCGCTTTGCTAGGTGCGGCAAGCAGTACACGCAGGTATTTTGACCGATCTGGGATATCTTGGCCTGCCTCACCGACGGTGAGCCAACCCCCAGTCCGCCTGGAACCGTCCGGTCGCGCAGCTCAGTCGGCCCCGGCCATCTGCCGATCCGTCTTCCTCAACTCCGCTGCTGGTCTAGATGCTTCGGGCCCCGGCTTCACTGCGGCAGGGCCACCGCTGAAGGCCGGAACGCGGCGACCGCCCCATATGTGTGGGACCAGAGCTTCACCGATCGTTCGGACAGAGTGCTCACCTCGGACCAATGCGTCATCCAGGCCCAGCACTACTTCTTCAAAGGCCTGATCGACCCACCACCATCAACCTGAAGACCCACGTCCACACCCGCCCTGTCGGCCAGCGCCCCCTCGTCGAGCTGGAGCCCACCGACCACCCCCTCGCGCTCGAACAGCGAACCGGTATCGCCCTGGACCGCGTCCGCAGGATCGCCGAAACCGTTCTTCACCCCAGCACCGACAACGCCTGATCTGAGCCGGGAGGCGGATGAGGAGGAGGACTGCCCCCGGTCGAGCCCCACCACCAGAGACACATGCCGTGGCAGTTGGGGTCTGCGCCATGTCCACCCCATCGACGACGAATGCTGAGCCAGGCCCCGGACCACGGATCAGCGAGATCTTCCGCGGCGTGGTGACCGATCGCTTCGCCGTCGGGCTGGCCCCCGCACATGCGGAGCTCCTGTTCGCCGACGATCCCTTCGAGTCCGACCAGAAGTTCCTGGCCGACTTCTACAACGAAATCCTGCACCAGGACACTTGCAACGAGCACACGCATCAAGCCGTGCCGCTTCTCGCGGCATTCGCGACCGACGACCGGGTCCCGCCGCGCGAGCGGATGTCGCTGGTGTCCTTGCTGTTCTCCATCGCGACTGTGACCGAACGGCACGGGGCCGAATCCTGGCCCCGGACGCCTCCACATTCGGACCCTGCGGGGCGACTACGTACGGCTGGCCGGCACGATCACGTTCGACAAGCCGGAGACCGTCCTCACCGCGGTCGAGGCCCTCACCCATCAGGACTGGAGTCCAACAGCCAGATCCGCTCCTCTCACGGGGCGGGCTCTCCAGCTCGTCGGCCAGATGCTGAGCCGAATCGGGGCGACCGAGGAGGCGCGAACCTCTGTCCGCGGGCCCGTGGGCGAAAGCCGTCGTAGTCGCCCGGAAGGAGCCGGCCTCGGCTAAGAGCCGGGGGAGACGGCGCCGCGTCGGGTCTCTGCGAGATGGAGGTTGACGTACGCGGTGAGGCTGAGGGCGTCCTGGAGGTCGTCGGCCTTGAAGGTGACGCGGCGGATCAGGCTGAAACTGTCGAGTGCGACTCCCTCACGGGCAAGCACGAAGACAAGTGCGAGGAACGCGGAGCGGGCGTTGCCATCATCGAATGGGTGGAAGAAGCAGACGTCGAGATAGGCGCGCGCGGCGCGGACGGCCAGGGGGAGGTGCGGACCGCCGTCGGTTGCGCTCTCCGCCAGGCAGGCATCGAAGCGGGCGCGGGTGTCCGGGCCGATGCCATAGCGCTCCCGGCCTTCCTTGGCGAAGGCGGGCAGGCTGCGGAACGGCGGTGGTTGCTCGGCGTTCAGAACCTGCTGCTGCCAGCGGCTGAGCAGTTCGAAGTCGAGCGCGGCACCACGGGAGGCGTCGGCCCGCGTCAGTTCCAGAGCGGCGAGCAGTCCTTCCGCCCGAGCGGGGTTCACCGCCGCGTCGATGGAGCGAATGTCCTGCACCGCTCCGTCACGCGAGGGGACGACCGGTCGGCCCGCGTCGCCGTCCTGAACATCCTCAACGTCCTGCCAGGGCACGGTCGCGCGCACCGCGAGCCAGCTCCGCAGGTGATCCGGCACGATGGCGTCGACGCGCGCGCCGCTGTCCGGCCGCAGCGAGAGGGCAAGCCGCTCCGCGACGTCGTCCACCAGGTCGGTGTCCGGGCCGGTCCAGCTCCGGAACCGGCCGCCGATTGCCTGTTCGACCAACTCCTGGGCGTCGTCCGGTGCGACTCCCCAGTGGCTGAGGAACCAGGTGAGTACCTGACGGCAGTGCCCGTACCAGCCACTGCCACAGCCAGTGCGGTCGGCCACCTGCAGGATCAGATTGCGCGCGGCGCACTCCCACAGGATCCGCTGGTCCTCTACGTCGGCCAGTTTCAGCGGGTAGGCCTCGAACCGTCCGGCGAGGCTCTCCAGCCACTCTCGCCACTCGCACAATGCCGCGACGACACGGGCGAGCGTCTCCTCGCGCGTGGTGATCGAGTCCCGGGGACAGCACCAGTACCCGACCGGCCCGCCGTCGTAGTCCCCTTCGTCGTGCGACCAGCGCCAGCCCACGGCCCAGCGGCCGTAACACTCGGCGAGGGCGTACGACATCGTATCGGCCCAGGGATCGGCCTCGCTCCGGCGCCAGGCAGTCATCACGGGGCTGGCGAAAGGTACGTCCGGGCGACACGGCACACACCGGGCAGGCCCGAGCGAGTGCACGAGCCGCGCCACCGACTCGCTGTCGAACGGATGACGGGCAGGGTCCACCTCGTCCCAGCGCAGAAAATATGGGGTCAGTTCGCACATCACTGCGCAAGCTTGTACGTCCCTCCCGCACGCGCTCAAGGGAATTAGCGCAGGACCTGCGCACCACACGGCGTCGAGCCGCAGCGTGGCACCGGACGTCCGTGTGCGGCAGTCGGAGCTGAGGGGTGGGGACACGGAAAACCTTGGATCCAGTCCCGAGCCGGGTTCCGGGGACCTTCCCACCCACCCCCCATGGCCGCGAGTCCCTCACGATCTCCGTCCGGCGTCCGGACCGTATCCGGAGGCACCGACAATGCCATCCACCTCGGCCTGTTCCAAAGGACCAGCAGGTGGGAGGTGTCAAGCGTCAAGCGCTCGATCACACCTGCACGTCGCACCCGGCGATCTTGGTGAGGACGAGCCTGCCACCGTGACAACTACCTGAAGCCCTGCCCGACCCGTACGTGCCACCGCTGTTCGAGCTCCGTCCCCAGGGGCGCCGGCAGGGCAAGGAGGCGGAACTCGAGGGCCGGAGACCGTCGGGATCGCGCTGGGCCGAGCCGAGGCCCCGCCTATCCGCTGACATCCACCTGCGCGCAACAACGCGAGCATGGCTTGACCGCTGTGACTGAGCACGGTAGTTGGCCCCAAAGGACAACTGCGATGCACAGAACACGAGCAGGTGTGCAGGCGATGTGGTCGAGGGCTAGCTACTCGTCGCCCAGGGCAGTCAGGCCCAGGGGTCGTCGGACGGTTCGGGCTCTTCGGGGTGGAGCATGCGGCGGACGCAGTCCAGGAGCCCCGGCTCACCGCGTCCGGCGGCGGCCATCCAGGGCAGGGCGTCCATGGCGCGGGCGCGTTCTTCGGTGGCCAAGGCTTCGACGGAGGTGTGCAGGGCGTCGGGAGCAAGTTCGTCGGTGAGGCAGAGCCAGCCGATCGCGGCCGCAAGGCGGACTTCGGGGGCCTGTGCACGGTCCTGCCACAGCTCGCGGATCCGTGCGGTGGCCGGCTGGTGCGGGTCGGCACGTGTGGTCTCTGCGATGGCGAGAACCAAGGCGGCCCGGGCCATGGGGTCCTGCTCCTTGGCGAACCGGGTAGCGAAAGCGCTTCGGACTGTATGCCCAGGGTCGGCCGCGGTGGCGAGAGCGTAGGAGGCGTCGATGCGCATGGCGGGGTCGGAGCCGTCGAGGAGAGGCAGGAGGACGGGGGCTCCGGTGGTGATCGCGGCTCGGGCGGCGGCCACCGACCAGCCTGCCGGGTAGCCGGTCACCTCGACGCCGTAGTCGTCGTAGTCGTCGTGCTGGGGGTTGGAGCGGTGAAGGAGGAATTCGTCGCGGGAGGCGACACCGAAGTAACGAGCGCGGGCTGGGGCGGCGAGACCACGGAGGACATCGGCGCGGTGTCGATGGTGTGGGTCGGTGGCGATCGGGATCAGGAACGGGACGGCGAGAGCGGCGGCGGCCCTGCTGTCGTCGGCGCACATGCCGATCAGGACACCCACCGAGTCACGTGCCGGCTCGTCTCCGGTGCGCAGCAGGTGAACGGCCTCCCGGGCCTTCTCCCCGTGAGGGAAGTTTCCCCAGGGAAGGCCGTCAAGGAGGGCTCCGTCGCAGGTCCCGGGCCGGATGCTCGCCACGACAGCCCGGATGTCGAACGGGCCTCCCGCGAACGAGGCCAGATCCGCCCCGTCCACCAGTGCCCGACACATCGCGAACGTCGGATCGGTCCGCCAGTCCCCCACACCACACCATCCCACCGTCGATCCACAGAGATTCGATCATCCGCGATTCGGACGACGTGAAGCCACCTGGCAGTCAGGCCGCTGCATGCCGCAGACCATCGCCATCCCAGAAACCCCCAGCTCGGCGTGTCTGTGCCGGCTACTCGCGAGACATATATCGCGCACAGGAGCCAACTATCGCGCTCAGTCACAACCGCGTACCCACCTACCTCTCCTGGCTCTGCACGGTGGCTTCCGGAGGCCAAAGAGCGCTGTACGGCCCGCTGACGCCCTTCAGGGTGCAGGAACGTCACATCACACCGGGTGAGTTGAGTTCGGGCCTCAGGAGCCGCATTCTGTCGGTCGCTTTTCAGTCGGAACACCTGAAATAGGCGCGGTGTCCGGACAGGGGAGACTCTGTCCGGAATCTTGTCGGTTGTCGGCTGCGGACCGCGAATCCCAGGGGCCAGCCCCTGGACCCCGCCAGCGCCTGGCCGCGCTGGACCGGCCTTGGCATGGGGGGCTCCTCGCCCCCCAGACCCCCACGCCAGGCGCTCGGGCGCCCTGGACCCGCTCCCCCTCACGCCCTGCCCCGGCTCCCTGAAGGTCGCCGGTGCACCCCTCGGGCGCAGGGCGCCCTCACTGGGCATGAGGGTCTCGGGCGAACAGCGACGGGGCCGCACCGGGCTGAGGCGGGGGACTGGCCGCTCATTGTCAGGAACAAGCAGGCTTTGGGCGGGCGTGAGTTGGCTGATGTATCGGCGGGCAGGCTATGGCTGCTGCACGGAGTACAGGTACGACACGGACAAGCCAGAGCAGCAACAACAGCAGCAAGATCAACAACAGGGCTGGCCTGACAGGTCGACAGATAGGAGTGCACAAGTCCTGGGGCCGGCGGTCACGTTGCTCTTGTAGTAAGAGAGCGCCGCGCCTACACGCCTCTGACCTGCATGTTTGCCCGAACCAGTGTGTCGTGCAGGACACACTCGGATCCCCGAAATGTGTATCCAGCGGGCACATTTGGCGGGAAACTCAAGCAGCCGTGTAGTTTCCAGCTGAGGCGTCAGGCCTATCATCGACGCAGGTCAGAGCGTCGGGCATCGGAGCGGCGTGCGCGACGCGGACCTCCGAGAACCGAACAGAATGTGCCCCCATCACGGCACACGAAATCAAGTATCCGTTGACTTTCGGGGCCTCGATACAAAATAACTACACGCAGTGTGTACTTTCGACGCTCGCGTCGGCGAAGGCTCCGGACAGGTGCGCCGCCCGGCGCGCCGACGCGCCAAAAGACAAGCACACGTTGATTTTTTGGATACTCTCGGACCGCCTGAGTAACAAGGAGGTCCTGTGACATCTGATCCGCCCGCCCGACGTCGGCGCGGGCCCCGGCCTGTCCCCGCGCCCGCCGCGGCAGGGAACGACGCCGAGTACGGGGACATCCTGGCGGTCCTCGGCCAGCAGCTCGGGGAGAAGGTGGCACACGCCGCCGATCCCCGTGGCCGCCGCCGGCTCAAAGGCGTCCACTTCGAGTACGCGGCGGACCCCAAGGCCGTCCACGACATGGCCGGGGGAGCGGGCTACAGCCTGGCCAGCAACTGGTTCACCCAGCTCCTGGCCCAGTTGGCCGTCGCCAACAGCATCACCAAGTCCCAGCTGTGCGTGTTCCTCTTCGTGGCGGGCGGTCAGGTGCCGGGCACCGGCATCACCCAGTACACGCAGCAGGAGATCACGGACGGGCTGAACACGATCGCCGCCCAGAAGGGCGGCAAGATGATCACGCGTTCCACGGTCAACCGCGCCGTCCAGGCGCTCTGCGGATACAACTGGGTGGAGAAGGCTGGCAACGGCCGGATCCAGATCAACGTGCGCCTGTGGTTCCAGGGCAACAGCACGGCCCAGCACGAGGTCCTCGCCGAGATCGCGGAGCGGCACGAGCACAACCCCGCCGCGTTCCCGTACGTGGTGGGACCCGAGGGCGCCCATCAGGAGGAGCTCGACCTCGACTTCGGTGCCGAAGCCGAGTTTCGCGGAAGGAAACGTACCGGGTGATAGTGCTGCCAGGCCCGCGCACGGGCGACCGCTCACGAGGAAGGCTGTCCCATGGCTAACGTCATGTCTCCGATCGTCGCGGAGCGCATCTGGGCCCTGCCGCTGTCAGGGTCCGCCGTCAAGTTCCTCCAGTACCTCGTCTCCCGCAGCGACTTCGGGGGAGCACTGCCGGTACGGCAGAAGGACATGGCGGCCGAGTACGGGGTCACGCCCCAGGCCGTCAGCGGCCTGATGGCGCCCCTGTGCGACCTGAACATCGTCCTGCGCCCGCGCAGCGAGGAGCGCAACGGCAACTCGTACCGGCTCCACCCGCTCGCGGCGAAGTACGAGAGCCCCGAGGCGATGGAGGCTGCGTTCCGTGCGGCGCTGGTCCGCATCCAGGCGGGCGACCTCGCCAACCTGAAACTGCCGACCTACAACCAGGCCCCGCCCGCCCCGACGGGCCGGCCGAAACTGCAGGTCGCCTGACCTGCGTACGGGACACGCAAGGGAAGGCCCTCCACGTCGGTGGAGGGCCTTCCGTGCCTGAGCCATGACGCTCGGCCCTGACAGTACGAAAGCAGTGATCAGGGCATGCACTTCACCCAGCACGGTCACCGGACAGGCCGGGGATCGGGTGCCGGCGACCGGCGTCTTCTGCCAGGCTGCTAGAAAATGCCGGCGCGCATGTGCTGGGTAAGGTTCTCGAGGATCTCGCGCAGCCACTGACTGCGGACGGCCGGCAGCCGGACCAGGGTGTGCTGGAACACTCCCGGGTCGGCCCAGAACAGCCGATGGGGGCGCGGCGCGAGCGGGTCGTAGTCGTCGCGGAGGACACCGTCGGGTAGGCCGCCCGACGCGGGGACGGGCAGGTACGGCTCGGGGAAGGCCAGCCACAGCCACACCCCGAACGGCAGCGGCACCGGGTATGCCGAGGCGGCCGGGCCGGCCGGGGTCCATATCTCGCCCGTCTGGGGATGGGTTGGCACGAGGAGGATGTCGGCGTCCGCGTCGGGGGCGGGCCATCCCGGTCCGGCCAGGGCTGCGCGCAACGGCGGCGGACCTGCGGGCAGCAGGGCATCGAGGGCGCGTCGGAACACCTCCGCGACCAGGCCGGCCGGGACGGTCACAGGCCGACCCTCCGAGGCCGCCAGCAGGTGGGCGAGGGCGCGGCCGGCTGCCGCCTCCCACTGCGGGCTCCATGACCACCAGCGGTTCGCCTCCCGTCGCGATCCCCATGTGGCGATCGGCTCGAACGGGGGCGTGCCCTTCCCCTGCTCCATCAGCTCCGCCCAGGAGAGCGGTGCGGAGTCGGCGATATCGACGGGGCGGCGGCGCACGGCGTTCGGGGCGAGCCACACCGCCTGCCAGAGCGAGCAGTCGTCGATCCGGCTCGCCACGGGCAGGCCGCACGCCTCGCAGGCCATGTTGGGGCCATCACCCCAATCGAGGCCGCAGCAGTAGCCGCCGCCTAGCTCCGGGATCAGCAGGGTGCCGCGGGCATCTCCGGGTGCGATGACGATCGCGCCGGGCGCGCCGTCGGACAGGGCGTAGACCGGCGCGTAGATGCCGCGGGTTGCTGCCTCCTTCGGATCGGTCTCCTCCCACCTCCGCCACGGCGGCCCCCAGGGCTCCGGGTCCACGGCGAAGGTGCCCGGCTCCATGAGCACCGGGAGCTGGATCCCGTTCCCGTACTTCTGATGGGCGTGGGCCGGCAGGGCGACCTGGGACAGCGAGGTGGTCAGCCTGGCCCCACACCCCGCACAGACGAAAACGAACAAATGTCCTCCGCTGGAAAAGAGGAGCATCGTCGCAGCTCGGCGCCGTCCGGCCAACGTGTTTTTCGTCCACTGCGGGGCCGGAGCGCCGCCACGGCGCGGAGCCTCGGCTCCAGGGTGAACAGGTGCCGGTTGTCATCCATGCCGGCGGTGAGCGGCGGGGTCCCAACCAGCCGTGGTCGGAAGGCACTTTCCGGAACCGATCTCCCGGACAGGGAAGGTAAATAGAACGTATAGGCTGCTCCGAGATTCATGATCGACACGCGGTGGGGGAGCGGCATGCTGACGTATCAGGATGTGATGACGACCGACTACGGACGGCTCCTGACGGCAGCGGACAAGTGGCAGTCCATGGCGGAGGAGCTCCACAAGGTCGAAGAACGCTACCGGGACAGCGTTCAGAAGATCCACATGAGCGGGAACTGGGCCGGCGTGAGTGCGGCCACCGCGCTCACGAACTTCGCCGCGACCCGGTACGAGTACCAGGCCGCGCAGACCCAGGCCAAGGCGACCGCCACCCTCCTGCGCAACGGGCACCAGCAGCTCACCGAGCTGAAGAAGAGTCTGGAGACCGCGCGCGACGACGCCGTCAAGGCCGGAATGAGCGTCTCCGGCCAGGGAACGGTGGCCTTCGACTACGACAAGCTCAGCGCCGCCGAGAAGAGTGCGGTCCATCACGACCCCGACTACATGACGAGCGTACGGACCGCCGAGCAGGCCTGGCGCGAGCACATCAAGGAGTGCGTCAAGGCGGTCGACGAGGCCGACAAGGACCTGCGCAAGGACCTGGAAGCGGTCGTCAAGGACGGCCCCGGTGCCAAGGGCGACGCCACCCCGGGCACCGGGTTCAACGGGCAGGCCGCCGAGGTCGCGAAGGCCGACGATGCGCAGAAGCAAGAGCGCATGGATCTCGCCTGGCTGAAGATGCGGGACGACGAGACCATCGACGACTACATGGAGCGGCTGCAGAAGGAGGGCCTGACCCGCCTGACGGGCAATCCGAAACTTGCCGAGGTGGTCTCCAACATCAGCAAGACCTCCGTGACGGCCGGCGCGTTCGCCTCGGCCCTCACCGTCGTCGGCATGAACTCCTGGAAGCTGCAAAACTACTTCAAGGACGTGAAGGCCGGGAACTTCCCGAAGGCCTTCACCGCCCCGGGTACCTTCGTACCGCGCACCGCCAACGCGCGGCTGGCGGGAGGGGCTCCGGGCGGACTGCTGGCCAGGTTGCCTCCCAACGTCGCGGGCGTCCTCACCGGGTCCGACGAAGCCGCCATGTGGGGCGGCAAGATGAAGAACGGCCGTTTCTTCATGCCGACGGCAGCCGAAGCGAACCTCGTGACCGTCGCCAGGCAGGGCGGTGCGATGAATGCCCTCAAGGCGGCCGGTGCGATGCGCGGCCTGGGCGTGGTGGGCGGCGTAGCGGGCACCGTCTACGGCGTGGCGAACCTGGCCACCTACGACACCGACATGATCAAGAAGGATCCGGCGAAGTTCGCCACCGACGTCACCGGCACGGCGTTCAGCGCCTCGATGACCGCGCTGACCATAGCGCCCAATCCGATCACGGCCGGATTCGCCGTGGGAACCGGTATCGCTTACGGCGCCGCGCTCGTCTGGGACAACCACGAAGCCATAGGCAAGGGCCTGGAGAAGGCCGGGCACTCGCTGGCCGGTGGTGCCAGGAAACTCGGCAGTGCGCTCAACCCGTTCGACTAGGAAGAGGCAGGGACATGCACACCCAGAGCACCCCGTTCGCGCTGAACACCTGGCAGGGCGGTGAGAAGGGTCAGCTTCGCCGGACCGGATGGCAGGGGACGTCCCCGGAGTGGGGCGACATCACCGTGGCCTCGCTGCCCCACGCCCACGATGACGTCCGCGCGACCGAGGTCAGCGGTGGCCAGATCCCCACCGTCGAGTTCGAGTCGCGGGGCATCCAGGTGATCGTCACCGAGCGGCCGACCCTGAACGGGGCGACGTTGCGGGTCGGCGGCGCCAACGTGTACCTGAAGCGGAACCGGTGGGCGTTCACGCGCCGGGGCCGCGCCCTGCACATGAAGTACGCCGGCGACCGCTACCGGCTGTGGGCGGTCAGCCGCAAGGAGTACGCGGTCATGCGCGAGGCGGACAACCAGGACCGCGGCGCCACGGTGACGGTCAGGGAGACCGGCATGGGCAAGCGCAAGCGGGTCGAAGTGAAGGTGAAGGGCCGGGCCGTAGGGGCCGACATCGCGCTGGCGGTCCTGTTCGCCGGAGTCGACCGGTCCGTGCTCACCCGACGGGGAGCCATGCGCGCGGGCGTCTCGCGGGTCTTCCACGTGGCGGCGGACTCCTCAATGACGTGACCGACGACCGACCGCAACGAAACGACCGACGGAGCAAGCGAGCGTATGCCTTCCTATGACCTTTCCCGAGCCCGGTTCCGCCTGAGCGACGAGCACCTCCTGGTCCTCGTACAGATGGCGACCGGTGAACCCGTCCCCGAGGCACTCTTCGCGGAACGGGAGGAACTGCGGGAGTGCGGGCTGATCGATGGGAAGGGGCTGCTGGCCCACGTACTCGTACCACTGCTCGACACGCTGATCGACCCGGCCGTCGTCATCTCGCTGGAGGCGGCGGGGAGGCAGGGCGAGCTGCACCACGGGATGCTCATAGGGCAGGAACACGTCATCTCTCACCGGGCCTGGCCCGGTGAGCGCGAGGCGGAGTACTCCTGCGTGGAACCGAAGATGCTGGTGTGGGCCCTGTCGGACATGGTCAACCTGAAGCAGTCCGGCTCCACGCCACAGCCAGGGAGAGTCATCGAGACCCGGGTCTGGACGGTCGAGGCGGGTGTGCGGGCTCTGGAGGGGGTGTCCCTCGCCGAGGTCGAGGGGTCCGAGCGCGCCTACATCGGCAAGGCACTGGCGATGGACGGAACTCTCGGCGGAGCCGAAGCTGCCCTGCTGGCCGACCTCATCGCCGAACTGCGCTCGAGCTGGCGGATGACCGCGGCCTGGCGGGGGCGCCAAGCAGGCCAGGACGGCGTGGAGGGGCGCGGTTTCGCGGTGTGGGACTGTGGCCCGCTCGGGTACTGGCATCGGGAGTCCCCCGCCGAGCCGGTGGCCGCCGACCAGGTGAGTCCGGACACCACCATGCGGCTCGTCCAGGTCGGGCCGAAGCGGGTCTGGGACCTGATCGCGGAGCTCCTGCCCGAAGAAGGCGAACTCCGGCGCGGTTGAGCCCGACACAGGGCACCGGGTGTGGCCGGGGCAGGCGGCCATTGACCAAGAAAAATCCGAGGGGGAGCAGGAAACATGTCGCGGGACTTCGATCACCATCCGGGCCGGCTGGCGGACTCGGACACGGGCATGCGGTTGAACAGTGCGGGAGCTCCCGCTGGGCCCCTGGCCCCTGATGGCCCCGGAGATTTCGCATCCACACCCGCCGAGAAGACGGCAGCCGCGAACACGATAGAGACCGAGCTGGAACCGGACACCAAGAAAGCCGCCGAGCATGCCGACGAGGCCACGAACACGGCGGTGAGCGGCTTCAAGGGCTGGGAGACCGCCACAGGTCTTAAGAAGGTCTCGGACACCTGGGACAAGCAGGTGAAGACGCTCATGGGCCGTCTTTCGTCGGAGAAGAGCGCGCTGCGTGGTGCGTCCGGCCTGTTCGTGCGCAACGACATCGGCCTGGGCAACCAGTTCCGCCCGATCGGTTCCCGGTCGGGGCTCGATCACTTGTAGGTGGCAGAGGCTGACGCCAAGCCTGCCGGCCCCACACAAGACAGAAGGCCCTCCACCTGAGTGGGGGGCCTTCTGCGCCTGAGTAACAGTTGGCCCCCACTATATCCGCCGACCACTGGTCGGCGACAGCTCGAACGCCCACACACGTTCGTGTGGTGGCGCAGGGAAGGGCTGGGCCTGGGAGGGACTGAAGGGTCCGCTCAGTCCCTTCGCGTTTCGGTCCCTCGCGGGCGCTTTCGTAAAACTGCAGGTCAGAGCATTCCCATGGGGGAGCGGCGAGGGACCGGAGGGACTAAAGGGACCGAACTTTCCTGTTCCACTGATTACGCGTGCGTGTGTATGCGTACGCGCGTAGAGGAGGTACTAGGGCCTTGCTAGAGCCTGGAGCGCTGATAACTGGGACTTCTCAGTCCCTTCAGTCCCTTCTTCCGAGCTTTGAGTCCTCTGACCTGGGCTTTTCCGTGAGGGACCAAAGAGGGACCGAAACGCTCGGTCCCTCGCCCGAGTCCCTGCCCCTGCGCGCAGGCCCACTTGCCCACCCGGCGACACGCCCGGCGCGGGAAACCCTGCGGTTCCCGGCGCTCCCCTGGTGGACACCGGGAGGGTGCGTGCGGCCAAGGGACTGAAGGGACTGGGGAACTGATACAACGGCATGAGGGCTGCCACCCCCTGGGGTAGGCTCAGGACCTCATTCGAAAACTCGGTCCCTTCAGTCCCTCCCTGAGTCGTTCTGGTCCTCTGACCAGTGCTTTCGCCTCAGGGACTGAATCAACTGCTGGGTCCCTCGACAAGGACGATCAGCGTGCCAGGCCAGGGCGACACCAGGAGAACAGCGTCATCGGGGAGCACCAGTCCCTTCGATGTCGCGATGTGGTGCGCCTCCCAGGGCTGGCCCGTGCACCCGCTGGCCCCCGGCCGCAAGACGCCGGCCGCCAACTGCGCCGCCTGCCGGGAACACACCCACCTCCCGCAGGCCTGCCCCTGTGCGACGGCAGGCAAGTGGTGTCACGGCTTCCACGCGGCCACCACCGACAACGACCGGCTCAGAGCCTGGTGGGGAGAACACCCCTCCATGGGCGTCGGTGTCTCTTGCGGTCCCGCAGGGCTGGTGGTCCTCGACGTAGACGCGCACAGCGCCGAAGTGCCCGACCGCGACCGGCTCCTGCCGGGCATCACGATCCACCAGGACGTCAACCTGGCAGGCCTGGCCTCAGGCTTCGACACCCTGGCCCTGCTCGCCGCCTACCGCGGCCAGCCCGACCCGGCGCAGGACGAGACCACCCTGCGGGTCAGGACACCCTCCGGCGGCCTCCACATCTGGTACCGGGCCACCGCGCCCGGGGTGCGCTACCGCTCCTCCACGGGGTCGAGTCCCAAGGTGGCCCTCGCCTGGCAGGTAGACGTACGGGCCGTCGGCGGCTACATCGTGGCCCCCGCAACCCGCACCCCGGCCGGTGCGTACGAACCCGTCGGCCCGGCCCGGCTCCCGGCGCCCCTGCCCGGCTGGCTGGCCGCCGAACTGGCCCGCACCGGCCACGTGGTCGACGACAGCCCCGCGCGGCCCGCCACGGCCCAGGTGCCCCGCCCGGCCGCGAGGCCCGACAGCACGGGAGCCCAGCGTCTCCTGGAACCGCTGCTGGCGGCGGTTCAGGCTTGTGCGGCCGTCCCGCAGGGCGCGAGCTTCACCGAGAAGCTCAACCGCGCCGCCTACACCGCCGGAGGCCTCGTCGCCGCGGGCCACCTCACCGACACGGAGGCGCGCGAGCTCCTGACTGTAGCCGCCGACGCGGCCCGCCCGCACCAGAGCCACCGCAGCCTCGCCACCATCACCTCAGCCCTGTCCGCCGGACTCCACCGGCCGCTCCATCTCAAAGGACGCCCATGAGCAGCGCCGACGGCCCGCGTTTCGACGCCACTGCCGCCGCCCAGCAGATGCTCGACCTCGAAGGCTGCCAGCCGGTTGCGAACGTGCCCGCACAGCAGGGCACTGCCGCGACGCATGAGCAGGCCCGCCAGGCGGGGCAGCTTCCGGGCCTGCTCACCGACCGCGGCAACGCGAAGCTGTTCGCGGTCATGTACGGGGACCAGTTCCGTCACGTCGAGGGCCTGGGCTGGTACCACTGGAGCCAGTACCGCTGGAAGCGCACCGGGGGAGAGAAGGCCGCGGTGTGGGCCGCCGGGGACATGGCCGAGCAGATGCCGCCCACCGACCCCACCGGACTGTTCAGCGACCGTGAACTGCTCCTGCACCGGCGCCGCTCGATGTCGACCCCGGGCATCAAGGCGATGCTCACCCAAGCCAAGGCCTCACCCGCCCTCGCCCTGGACCCCGACATCCTCGACGGCGACCCGTACGTCCTGTGCACCCCCGCCGGCGTCGTCGACCTGCACACCGGCCGCCTGCGCAAGCCCGACCCCGAACGCGACATGCACTCGCGAGCCACCAGCGTCGCCCCCGAAGCGACCGAGACCCCGCGCTGGCACCGCTTCCTGACCGACACCTTCGGCGACGACGCCAAGGGAACGGAAACCATCCAGTTCCTCCACCTGCTGCTCGGCTACTCCATCACCGGAGACGTCGGCGCCCAGGTGCTCCCGTTCCTCTACGGCACCGGTGCGAACGGCAAGTCAGTCCTGCTGGACGTGATGACGCAGATCCTGGGCGACTACGCGCAGGCGGCACCGCCCGGCTTCCTGATGGAGAAGGGCAAGTTCTCCGAACACTCCACCGAGCTGACCGAACTGCACGGCCGGCGCATCGTGGTGTGCAGCGAGCTGAAGCCCAACGACAAGTTCGACGAGTCCCGCGTCAAGCTGCTGACCGGCGGCGACCGGATCATGGCCCGCCGCATGCGGCAGGACTTCTTCTCCTTCACGCCCACGCACAAGCTGTGGCTGCTGGGCAACCACCGCCCCGAGGTCGCCTCCGGCGGGCACGCCTTCTGGCGCCGCATCCGCCTCATCCCCTTCGAACGCGTCGTGCCCGCCGCCCGCAAGATCGACAACCTGGCCAAGGAACTCGTCGACAGCGAGGGACCGGGCATCCTGCACTGGCTCGTCGAAGGCGCCCAGCTCTACCTCCGCACCCGCGACCCGCTCACGGGACCCAGCTCCGTACGCATGGCCACCCAGGCGTACGCGACGACGGAAGACCACATCGGCCGCTTCCTCACCGAATGCTGCGCCACGGAGTCCACGCGGAGCGGCGGCGACCTCAGGGTCGAACAGGGCCTCCTCTACGCCGCCTACAGCGCGTGGTGCAACGCGGGCGAGGGCATCCGGCCCGCAACGGCCCGTGCCTTCGCCACCCGGGTGCGACAGGAACTCGGCCTCGCCTCACCGGCCGACATGATGAAGTCCAGCGGCAAGAAGTACTACCCCGGACTCGCACTGCTGGCCGACGACGACAGCGAACCCGCGCATGTCTAGACCAGGCCGCCTACACACGCGCCGCGCACCTCTCTACGATGGACACGGCCCCCTCACCCGGGACCCATTCCCGCCACCAACCCACCCAGGCCCGAACCCGGCCGCCGACGACGAAAAGGGGCCGCAGTCATGAGCTCGCTGCTGAACGAGAGCGACCTCCTCCACGAGAACACCGTGGTGTGGCTGGAGAGCCCCGAACAACTCGACTACGTCCGCCAGGCCCTCGACAAGACCGCCCGGCGCCGCGGCAAGCCCCGCTACGCCCGCGACGGCCGCATGGTCGGCTACACCGAACTCGACGAACAAGCCGAAGCCGACCCCGACAGCGGCCTCCAGCTCCGCCGCGTCTTCTTCCTCCTCCCGCACGACCGCGACACCGAACCCGACGGCCTCTACCAGGAAGGCGCCCCGGGCGAAGCAGTAGACCCCCGCACCATCGAGCCCCGCCGGGTGGGGGAGAAGACCCCCCGCTCCCAGGGAGGCCTCGCCGGGAAGATAACGGCCGGCGGCGCCAGGACACCGTAGGAGCTGGGCGGCCAGGCCCTGGGGGAGGGGCCCTGAGCAGCCGATGCGCTCAAGCCCGAGGGAGCCGGTACCTACGGCAGACTCCGGACCAAGACGTTCACACCATCAGACCATCCGTCGGGAGCGTGGTGCGCGCCCACCAGCCCCACCAGTGACCGAGACTGACGCCCGCGAGAACGCGCTCCGAGCGCCGACAGCCCGCCCCCAGGACCGGGGTGGTGCCGTGCCGAGGTAGGTGTCGAGGGTGAGCTGCACCGGGCGGAGGCGGGGTGGTGCCGGGTGTAGGCGGCGCGGGCGATGGTACGGCGGTGTTCTTCGCGGCCGCGCTGGGACGCGGTGAGGGTGGCCATGATCCGGTGCACGGGGACGGGGCGGAAGCCGGGCTGCACCAAGGCGGCGGCCAGGGGGAGGGGGCCGAGGCCCCACCAGGCGGCGTCGGGAGCGGGGCGGGGGTGGGAGATGGCCCAGTCGTGGGCCCGATGGGCGCTGTCGCCGCTCCAGGCCTCCCTGTGCCGCCCTCCGCCTCGGCACGACGTAAGGGTTCCGGGCGGGAGTCGTTACGCACCCCCTGCGGACGCGTGAGCCATCACTCGCTGCTGAGCAGGCCGACGGTGCCCGCCAGGCCCTCGTCGCCGTGGCCCTGGGCAACCCTGTGGCGCATCAGCTCCATATAGGGGGTGAGAAGCCGAGGGTCGACGGACTGGTCCTGCGCCGTGGTCAGGAGTGTGTCGTTGGCCGCCGTCATCATGGCGAGGTTGGACGTGACACCCTCGGTGTAGTTGCCGCTTTCCAGCTGGGCGGCAATCCCGTGGGCGGCTCCGGACATGGCGCCGAGCCATTCCGCGAGCAGCGTGGCGAACCGGGCGCGGTCGAGGTCCTTCTCGGGGCCCACCAAGGCAAAGGCGTGGGTGATACCCGCGAACATGCCGGTCATCGCACTGAGCAAGGCGATGTCGTGCAGCGCCGCGTGGCCGGGGTCCTCGCCGACGAACTTCACGCCGGCGGGAGCTGCCAGTGCCTCGCGGTGGCGTTCGAACAGCGCGTGGTCGCCGCTGTAGAAAATGTAGCCGCCGGTCTCCGGTCGGCCGATCATCGGAGGGACGGCCATGATCCCGCCGTCCAGGAAACGAGCCCCGCGCTCCTCGGCCCAGCGGGCACGCTGCTGGGCCTGGGCGGGGGTGTTCGTGGTCAAGTTGACCACGTCCTTGCCGTTCAGGTCGGTACCGTCCAAAGCCTCGCCTACGGAGGCATCGTCCAGCAGGCAAAGGACGACGGGACCGGTCGCCGAAGCTACCGCCTCCGCCGCGGTCGCCACCGCCCGGGCACCCTCACCCGCCAGCGGTTCGGCCTTTTCCGGGGTGCGGTTCCAGACAGTCAGCGGGTGTCCTGCGGTCAGCCAGGCGCGGGCGAGAGCGGTGCCCATGTCGCCGAGGCCAAGGAGCGTGATGGGAGTCTTGGAAGTGCTGTGGGTGTCCATGCCGATCAGGCTCGTTTACGCCCGGAGCATGATCAAGTACGCACTCTTTTGTGGGTGGTTACCTTAAGGTGAGTGGATGACCAGGCGGGACGCTTACGTGTGCGGCATCGACGCAGCGATCGACGTGGTCGGTGGCAAGTGGAAGGTGCTCATCCTGTGGGCGCTAGGGGGAGGGCCCTGCCGGTTCGGTGAGCTGAGGCGTGGCATCCCCGGCGTTACCGAGAAGGTTCTCGCCTCGCATCTGCGGGAGTTGGAGGGTGATCGCATCGTCTTCAGGGAGGAGGCGTTCGAGGGGGCGGTACGCCGCGTCACTTACGCCCTGACCCCGCTTGGTGTCTCCCTGAACGAGGCCCTGGTCCCCCTGGGCGCCTGGGGCAGGGAACACCTCCTCGGTGAGCGGAGCGCGCACTACGAAGCGCTTTGACCACTCGCGTTGAGTGGCCGAGGGGACGCCCCCGCGCATGACTCGGAGCGGCGAGAGATGGCGTCGCGCGACGGCGTACTCCGCACAGACCGCCAGATAGGGGATCTGTGCGAGTGGGGTACTCGGCTTACGCCTGGCCTCGAGGCTCTTGTCGACCACTCAGCACCGCCTGATTTCCAGAAACGGTGGAATACCCGCAGATCAGGCCAGGGAGAAACGTCCGGTCATGCCGCGCTGGCGCCGGCGGGTGGCGACCCGTTCGGCGGTCTCCAGCTCGGTAAGGGCCTGGTCGCGGTTGCCGTCCCACAGCCACGCTCGGGCGAGGTCCATGTGGTCATGACCGAGCCGGGAGTTCGGCAGGACGGCGATGTGCGCCGGGTCCGCCTCGCGGTTGAGCCGGAGCGCCTTCGTCTGGTCGCTTGGTCGCTCATCTCCAAGGCGGCGCTGACGCTGTGGATGATGACGTTGCCGAGGCTGAACGTGACCGAGTGCCGGTCGTGGATCTCCGGGCCGACGTAGGCATTGACCCGCTCGCCGGCGGTACGCCAGGGCGAGGCGCTCCTCCGACCCGGCGGCGTTCCCGGGCCGCGCGTACGAGATCGCGGCCCGCAGGTGCAGGGCGCCCCACATCCGCAGGGCCAGTGGGTCACCGGCTTCGTACTTCGCCTCGATGCCGACGAGGGCCTTGTCCCCGAGGGTGAGCGCGTCGTCCCAGTCGGCCGAGGCCCACGTGTCCCACATCCACATCCGCATCTACAGCGCATCGAGGGCATCACAGGGTCGCCGGAGAGCTGCGCGGACCACGTGGCCCGCTCGCAGGCCATGGCGACCAGCTCGGGATGTCCGAGGGCGTGGGCGGCGGTGGTGTGGGCGAACTCGCAGGCCACCGCGTAGATCGCGTACGCCTCTTCGCGTTCGTGGCCGGTGGACACCTCGGCGAGAACGTGGGCCTCCCGCAGTATGTCCGGCAGCTCGCTCAGCATGGCGCCGTCGGCCGCCGCGTTGCGTAGGCGGAGCAGACGCTTCATGTCGTGCCACAACACCTCGGACAGGCGCGGGGTGCCGTCGAAGACCGGGGCCAGGGCGTTTCGGCGCAACTCCCGCAGGATGGAAGCTGCGGACACCTGCCATTTCGTCTCGGCGCCGCCGCTCGTGTACGGGCGATCGAGCAGCGTGTCCGGGTGGCATTGCAGGGCGGCGGCCACGGCGTTGATCGGCCCGGCCCGGTCCAGCTCGATCCGGCCCTTCTCCAGCTTGGACACCCATCCCTGCGTCCGGCCGAGCGCGGCGGCGAGATCGGCCTGGGTCATCCCGACGGAGAGAAGGCCGGCGGCAGCCCGCATTCCCCTGGATGCTGGGCCGGCGGACCCGGACACTCGCGGGATGACCGAAGCCGAAGAGCTGTTCACGCGGATGGGCGAGATGATGGTCGGCGGGGCCGACCTCGGAGACGCCCACGCGCCCACCAGCTCATCCGCGAGGGCCAACACCTTCTTCCTCCAGCCTGCGGCAAACCCGAGGCGTCTTCCTCCCCTACCAGGCAGCCAGCAACCTCAGGCTCAAGTCAAGGAACCCGAACTGGCCACCGAAGCAGCAGGAGAGGCACTCCGACCCTTCCGCCGGATCGGCGCCCCGCGCTGCGGACGCCGTCGCGCTTCGTCGAACGAAGCCGATTGCCGGATTCGGCGAAAGTGCTCAAAAGCAGCACGCCCCCCGGATAGAGTCCCTGGTCAGTAAGTCTGCTTCCCGCGCCCGCGGGGATGAACCTCCGTCCTCGACGCCGCGGAGAATCCCACGGTGTTGCTCCCTGCGCCCGCGGGGATGACCCCGCGCGCGCCCTGGCGTGGCTGGCCAAGGCAAGCTGCGGCCCGCAGCCGTGGGGAGGGCCGTCCCGTCACCACAGCCGGCGGCGGAGAGGTGCGCAGACCTACTCTTGAAGACTGAGGGGATGACCTCAGGATGTAGGTGACCACTTCCGCGCCGACTGTGGGCTCCCCTCCCCGTCACTGGGGGGGGATGACAGCGCGTCTGGACCATGAGTCTCCCGGACGAAGAGGGACCGAGAGAGTTACACAGGGGCCCCTTCCCGGGGCCCTTGTGCGTTTCCGGAATCAGCCCGACAGGTCTCCGGCGGCCGACGTCACAGCTGCGCTGCTGTTCTGCTGGGTTGGAAGCGTCGTGGGAGCCCATCGCCCAGACCGGCCTGCGCCCCTGGTACGAGGAGAGGAAGGCGGCGCGCGGTGACCGATGATACGGACCTGCGGGCGGGGCTGCTTGAGGACGTGGAAGACCTCAAGCCCAGGTCGCGTCGCTGAGAGCCCGGCTCGCGGCGCAGACCGGGGGCGTCGACAACGACCTGCCGTCCGGCGACCACGAGGGCGCGGAAGCTGGCGGGGACGAGGAAGACGCCTGGCAGTATCCGCCGTTCATCCTGCTGCTCGACGAGCCCAGTACGACGACGAGCTGCGTGCTCTGATCGAGTGGGTTGAGGGGGTCCTCGTCCCCAGCTACCTCGCCGAGCCCTCCGCCGTCGCCCGCCTGCACGCCCTGTGGCTGGCCTGACAGGGACTCACCGACCCGGCCACCTGCGGCTACACCGACCCCTCGGTATGGCACCGCGACCACCTCGACACCTGCATGCGGGAACTCCGCCCCTCCACCGGACCGTTCGCCGACTGCACCAAGGGAGAGCACCGGATCGAGCACCGCCTGCCGGGAGTGGTGCCCAGCGCCTGCCGCCAGGGCGACGAGGAGCGACGGGACGCGGTGGGGAACGAGCGCTGCTACCAAGCCGTTTGGTGAGCCTTGCCCCGCTCGGCTCGGCCGCGGACCGGCAACTAACCTTGTGGCACCAGACATCAACTATCAGGGAACTGCCCTCTCATGGCATACCGCCGACGGCCTCAGTGCCTCACCGTGCCCCTGCGCACGGTGACCCGGCGCGGCAGACCACGCAGTTCCTTGACCCAAACCGCTCAGCACGAAAGGCAACACGCGTGAGCGGGCAGTCCGCCAGCATATGGACCCCACCCGCACACCACGAGACGATCCCACAGGGACAGCCTCGGCGAGAACCACCGCTTCCCACCGGCGGACCCGTCGCGTGCGCGCCGCCGCCGTCGCTCTCGCCCTGCTCGCCGCCGGAGCCGGCGGCTGCGGCCAGACCACAGCCGGGAGCGGCCCCTCGTCCGCGGACACGGGCCCCAAGGCGCCGTTCGTACCGGCTCGGCTCGTCCAGGCCTGGAAGGCGCCCACCGAGAGCGGTGACGTTCTGCTGACCAAGCTCATGGCCACCTGGCATACGAAGACAGCCCTTTACATCGGCCGGGGAACCGGGGTCGCCATCCTCGACCCCGCCACCGGCAAACAGCTGGGCACCGTAGCCCCGCCCGAGCCCGACATGCACCTGTGCGGGATGACCGAAGGACTCACCGCCAGTGGGCTCGGGGCGATCGCCTGGGTCAAGGGGGACCCGCTTGATCCGAATGCAAGCTGTGACCGGGTGTCGCTGGTCGACACCCGCAAGGGCAGCACGATCGTCTGGACGACGCAGGTGGCCGGCGTGCCAGTGGGCGGGAAGGCGCTGACCGACGACACCACCCGCCTGGCCTTCGTCTCCGGGGACGTTCTCGCCGTCATGACCTCGAACACAGTGGTCGGCCTGCGCCCGGACAAGAGCGAAGCGTGGACCTGGCGGAACCCGGGAGCCACCGCGAACTCGTACATGCTGAACTGGGACATGACCGCCCACGGCGACCGCATCATGATCATGCTGGGTGTGGAGGGCGGCGGCCCGGAGATGTGGCAGTACTCGGTGGCCATCCTCGACGCCAAGGGCCGTCAGGTGTCCGCAGCCCCCGTGGCCATGCCCGTGCCGCCCAGGGGGCGCGTCAAGCTGGTCGGTGGGAGTGCGATGACGGCGGTGGGTGGAACCTGTTCGGGAGCGGCCACCGCGTGATCATCAACGGTTGTGCGGACTTCTGAAGACGGTGCGACGACTCAGTAGCCACTCGGACACCTAGATCACGAAGCCGCACTGGAGTACTGAACGGTACGCGTACGCCGATCACAGGTGCCAATCGTGAGGCCGAGGACGAGCCCAGAGCGTCGTCCTCGCTGGCCGTACGTCGCCCGCCGGCCAGGGGTCACGGCCCTGCGACCGAGACCATCCCTCGGACGCAGCGGGTGGGACGCGGGCCGCTAGCATCCGGGCATGAAACGAGACCAACCACCGAGGCCGGTCGCCGTGGGCGACGTCGTCGCGGTGTACTCCGAGGCGCTCGGTGCCTGGACCGCCTCGCAGGTCACCGGCCTCGACGCCGCGGCAAAGTGCGGTGCGGTTCTCGAACTGGACTGGTCCGGGCCCGAGCCTGCGGCCGTGGCCAACCTGGGCGACGTGCAGCCACTCCGGCTCACGCACCACAGCTGGGGCGGCAAGCTCTCCCACTGCAACCACGGGTGGGTCCTCCCGAGAAGCTTTACGGTGATCGGCTCCCTGCCCCCGCTGGTGACCGAACCCTCGTACTCCTATGGCTCGGCATGGGGGCGGGGCGAACAACTGGCCCGGCAGCGGAACTGGGACAGCGGCGACCGCGAGGACTGGAATGCCCCGTACGCGCTGACGTACACAGCCGACGAACTGGCCGCAGAACACACCCGCGGCGTCGTACGGGCGGGCGTCAAACACCTCACCGTCCGCGGGATCACCCGGCTCGACTGCACCAGCCTCGTCCCCGCTTTCCCGGATCTGACCCGCCTGTCGCTGTACGGCATCCCGGCCGACTACGCGGCCGCGATGCGCAAGACCTGGCGTCCCCACGTGCGGCACGGAGTGGAGCTCGACGTCCGCGGTGCCCGCAAGCCGGAATGGGTCGCTGCCAACACCGCCAACCCGCTCCGCGACTGGGACGGCCGCGAGCACATACCCCGCGCCGCGTACCGCAAGGCTGTTGCCCAGTACAAGGCCACCCGGGACGCCTTCCTCGCCGAGGTCACAGGCGGCGAGCACCATGGCGACATCGCAGAGATCGGGCGCGCCTTCGGCGCCGCCTTCAACGCGCTGGACAGCCGCTCGCGCTTCATCGAGACCGTGGAGCGCGAGGAGCTGTTCGACGCTCTGGACTTCTTGGCGGACGAAGCGCAGACAGCTGCCGGGCGCGATCTGTCCGCCGCTCGCGCGGCGCTGATCGAAGGCGTGGACTCCAGCCGCGACTGGTGACCACCGTCCATCCGCCGGCGCTCTGGTCCTGCCGCAGTAAATGCCGGATTTACTGCGGCAGAGCCTCTATCGTGATCACGGCGACCTGCGTTCGGACCCTCCCGGCTGGGTAGCGAGGTGTACGCATTTACCGCGACAGGGAGGCAAGCTGATGCGGTTCGTGTTCATCGACGACAGCGCGCGGACGGCGCCGGGCGACGCCCCCCGGGCTCATCTCGGTCCGCTGCACGCCTACGGAGCCGTGATCGTTCCCGAGGAGTCACTCGTCCCCTACGCCGAGTGCCTCGCCGCTCTCCGTACCCGCCTGGGTCTGCCGCCCAAGAAGGAGTTCAAGTGGAACCCCAGCGGCGGGTCGCTGCACAAGAACTGGGACGCGCTCCGCGAGGCCCGTCCGCAGATGCTGCAAGACGCCCAGGACCTCGGCATCTCGGCGGTCGTCGTCATCTGCGCGACGGAGCGGATGCCGAACTCCTGGGACAAGGGGAAGATCCAGCTAGAGATGCTGAAGTATCTCTACGAGCGCGTGTCCATGGTGCTCGACAACGCGGGCCATAGCGGCATCCTCATCGCCGACCAGCCGCCCGGCGACCGAACAGACGAGAAGCGGTGGCTGGGCCAAGCCCTGGCCCTCACCGAGAACGGCACCCAGTACATCGCCCCCGACCCCAACCGGATCGTTCTGCCCGTGCTGACCGCCCGGTCGGACCACCTCGCCTTCCTGCAACTGGCCGACCTGGTCACCGCGGCTACCACCGCGCTCATCGCCGGCAGCGAACACGCCGCGCCCTACCGGGACCTGATCAAAAGTCTGCTGGCGAAGAACTGGCTCGACGGGATGGGCGGTACTGGCCTCAAGCTGTTCCCGGACGCGGAATACAGCCCGCACAATCTCCGCAACCTCTTCTACTGGGTATTCGGCGAGTGGGGTTCTCCAAGGTCGCTCACTTCGGACACAAGCCCCTGCCCCACTACGAGTGGGCGTACGCAACCAGCGACGGGCTCGGGAACACCCTCCCGCAGGACCATCGGCACGCGAAGAAGAGCAGCGCATGAGCGTCGGCAGCACGACAGTCACGTCGGCCGCCATCCCCAGGGCAGGACGGGTAACACCCTTCTCCCCGGCCCCGCCGACGTACGCCGCGGCGGTCGACCGGTACCTCACCGGCGCGGGCATCGCGAAGTCCTCCGCGCGGATCTACCGGATCTCGCTCACTACCTGGGGGTGGATGCTGCGCGGTGAGACGGCACCGACCGGGCCGGCCCGCCGGGGAGCGAAGCCCGCGCCTTTCGACCTGGCCGCCGTCGACGGCCCAGACCTGCCGCCCCTCCTCGCCGAACTCGCGGCGGCGCGGGCGGATGAGATGGACGCCGACACCGTCAACCGGGAGCTGTCCATCGCGCGCAAGGCAATCGGCTGGTGGCAGCGACAGGGCTGGATCGAAGGCGACCCGACGATCGGCATCGAGCGGCGACCGGCACCACCGGACCGCACCAAGGCCCTCGCCGAGAACCAGATCGCTGCCCTGTGGCGCCTGGACGTCGCCCTGCGGGAGAAGACACAGTGGAAGATGCTCTACGAGTCCGCTGCACGGGCCGATGAAGTGCTGTGCCTGAATGTGGAAGACCTGTACCCGCAGGACAAACGCGGGAAGATCACCGCCAAGGGCGGGGCGACCGAGTGGATTCACTGGCAGTCCGGCACCGCCCAACTCCTGCCCCGTCTGATCGCGGGCCGCACCCGCGGCCCGCTGTTCCTCACCGGACGAAAGGCGCCGGCTGG
Source organism: Streptomyces sp. NPDC059564 (assembly GCF_042735575.1). NCBI lineage: Bacteria > Bacillati > Actinomycetota > Actinomycetes > Kitasatosporales > Streptomycetaceae > Streptomyces > Streptomyces sp. NPDC059564. Next base: position 108,217 of record NZ_JBHWBP010000002.1, read on the forward strand.
GACGCCGACGCTCGACGTGTGCCCGGAGACTGGCCGGGCCCGGCTCTCCTACCGCCGGGCTGAGGAGATCTTCGAGGAGAACACCCGGCTGCTGGCCAACCCCCTCGCCTCACCCGCGGACAACGAGGACCTGGACGGGTGGACGCTTCACCGACTTCGTCACAGTGCTCTGACGCACGACGCCGAAGACGGCACCTCCACCCCGATGCTGCTGGCCCGCTCCCGCCACGCCTCCGTCCGCTCCCTGGAGCGGTACGCCCGTCCTGGCGTCGACGCGGTCGCCAGGCACGTCGCCGGACGCGACCCTGCTGCACGTCGCCGCACGTAAATCCGAGCGGTCACGTCTTCAAGATCATCCCATGGCCCCTTCTGGGCTCACCTCGGCGATACCCCTACGTGGGCGCCGGCGACTCGATGAGCCTCACCGCCCCCACCTCGGTAGCCGCCTTCGACATGGCGACGGGCACCGCGAAGTGGACCCAGCCGGTCGGCATCGCGACCACGCCGAGATTCCTCGGCACCGACAAGGACACCGTCTACGTCCTCGGCGGAAAGCTGACGACCGACATGACCGTCCACGCCTACACGGCCAAGGACGGCACCCACACAGAGATCAGTACCGTGACAGCACCCGACGGTCTCCTTCCCCCGGGACTCGTCATGGACTACAACAGCGGGAACCTCTCCATGATCGAGCCCGGGAGCGGAACCCTGTTCGGGGCCATCACCTTCCGCCCCTCTGGCACCTGAGTCACGTCATGACTGCCGATGCCCCGCTCACCCGAGAGTCGTTCCGGCGCCTCCAGCCGATCAACACGCCCAGGCCGGTGTCCCAGTTGCCGGATCGTGTCTGGACTGACGAGGACTGGGACCGGATCCGGCTCGGATATCAAGCCCGGGACATGGATGAGAAATGGCAGGTCTTCATCGAAGGCGATGTCCTTTTCATGCACCGAAGCTGGACCGGCCACGGCGTCTATGAGGCGTCCTTCGCCCCCGCGACTGGTGGTGGGATGAGGATCGCCTCTGCTGTCGTGGAGGCCGATGGGGAGCGCTATCGGAGCATGGGTGACGAGCACGACCGTCTGAATTTGGAGCTGATCATCAGCGCGATCGTACTTGGTGAGCCCGCAGCCGAACTCCGGGCTGGTCTTGTGGAGTTGACTGCCCGGGCTTCGGGAAAGAGCGATCTTCCCTCGGGTGTGGTGGAGCACAGTGCTCTGGGATTGCGCTCCGGATCGTAAGTTCCACGGCCCGGAGAGCGCTGTCACCGCCCCGGGCCGTATGACTGGATCGCGCGGTGCGGGCGCAGGGCCTCGCGGTGTACGGCTGCCTGCCACGGGAGCGCACTGGCTCGTATCTCTTCGAAGCTGCGGTGCTCGCAAGCCACAGCCCCACTGCCGATCTCGCCATGATGCCCCCTGCCCGGACATCACCCGGTCCTGCGAGCTCGCCTCACCGACCTGGTCCGCAACCTCCGCCGATCCTCACCTGATCATGAACGCATATTGGGCTACGGACGATGCGCGGGCCGGCCAGCTCTGCGTATCGGCACGCCGAGGGTCTCGTCGATCTGCGCTCCTACGACATCGAGGAGGTCCTGCCGGAAGAGACACAGCGACTCCTCCCAGGGGTGCCCGAGGCTGCCGTTCAGGAAGTCTTCCGTGAGACGTCGCGGCCGGCCCCCACCGGGTTATGCGTCGATGTAGTCGGCGATCGCGTCGAGCGTGGACTCGACGGAGTCGAGCTGGGTGTTCAGGTGCCGGATCCACCGGCCTTTGGGCTGTAGGAGGGTGTGCGGGGCGACGACGCCGGTGATGAAGCGACGGATCTCGATGAGCTCACCCTCATACGGCAATCGCTGTGAGCGCACCTCACACACAGTCCCGATCACACCACGGGCCGTCCGGCACCAGGGCGCCGAGCACCGTCAGCAGCTGCGGCGGCTCAACCGGGTCCGGCAGTGCGTTCAGATCCGACCATGCGATCCAGGCATACGTGTCCAGGTTGGCCTGTTCGTCGGGGAGCAGGCCGGTCCGCACCAGGGATGGTTGCTCGTCGGTAAACCGAGCGATGAAGAAATGCTCCGTCCCGATGTACCGCTTGCCGTTCCACTGCACATCGCGGTCGACGAGTACCGATCGCTCAAGGACGGCAGCCGGGTCGAGTCCGGTTTCCTCGACCAGTTCTCGTCGTGCCGCCACCAGCGGCGTCTCGCCAGGCTCGATGCCGCCACCGGGCGGCTCCCAGAGCCATGTCCCGTCGAACGGATCCCGCCAGCGCAGAAGGAGCAGGCGGTGGGCAGCATCCAGGCAGATGACCCGGGCGGCGGTCCGGTGCGTTGTTTCCACCGTCCTGACGCTACGCGGCACTCGAAATGTCGATCAAGACCTGTGCTGATCGACGTCTCACACGCGGCCTAGCATCCGCCCGTGCCCTCTGAAACCCGATCGAGCCTCGAGGGCTGCTCCCGCCCGGTCGGATGGGCACGTCCGATGAAGGCCACGGAGACGTACAGCCCCTGTGGCTCAGTGACGGGCCGGCCACGGCCGAGCTGCGGACGCGGACGCACGCCGAGCACACACGCTCCGGCTTGTGGCCGCTGCTCCTCGGCGCGCTGGATCCGAACGATGGCGAATTCCGCCCATGGGGGTCCGGGGAGGTCTTCCCCGAGAAGATGTCCTCCCTGGCAAGCCATGAGCCTGCCGACCTCCTCGCACCGTGGTGGGCGACCTACACGGCCGACGATGATGACGACGACACGCTCGCCGTCAAAAGGCGCCTCGCCGTCACGGCTCCCTTCGGACAGACCTGGCCCGGCCTCGCGCCCAGCCGGGAGACGGCAGAGAACCCCGATCAACTGGCATCCGATTTCGCGCAGGCGTTCCTTGCCGAGCGCCCCCAGACACGTCTGGGGCTGGTCGCCGCAGCGTCCGGTGCCGAGGCGTTGACGGCCGCGGGCTGGGTCGGACCCTGTAACTACGACAACGACACCGCCAAGTTCTCCGCGGTAGTCAGCGATGGGGAGCACCGGTGCCCACGGCTGGGACTTCTGGTGGGACTGATCCGTCCCTCACCTGGGAAACCGGGAAACGACCACCCGTCCGGAGGGATGGCGCGATCGACGAACGTGGTGCCGGTCGGCCGTCTGCCTCGCGGCGCCCATGAGAGAGTGGGCATGTCAGACGCGTTCTTGCTTCTTCATCAGGCTTCAGCAGGTGCGCACCGACTGGAGGGAAGACGGGCGCGGTGTACGTCACGAAGGTCCGGCTCACGGATATCAAGGGCTTCGGCGGATCACGCGCCGTCGATCTGGTGCTGCCCGGCCAAGGCGGCTGGACCGTGGTCGCGGGGCGCAACAGTTCCGGGAAGTCGACGTTCCTCCAAGCCATCGCCCTGGCTCTCGGCGGCCCGTCGGTCGCCCGAGGCCTGGTGGCCGACTTCAGCGACTGGGTGTCGGCCGGTGCCGGCGCAGGCTCGGCCGAAGTACATGTCGTCCACGACCCTGCGGCGGACTCCTTCGCGGGATCAGGACGCAGGCCTGGCGGGGCATTGCCCCTGCGCATGGACTGGACACGACCCGACCCCTCGACGCCCGGCCACGTGGCAGAGCCGCGAACCGTTCTGTCGACTTCGGACAACGAGCGCTCCTTCCGGGGGCCGTGGGCAGAAACCACACGCGGTTGGTTCTGCGCCGGCTACGGCCCGTTCAGAAGGCTGGTGGGCGGTTCCGGCGAGGCGTACCGGGTGATGCTCGCCCAGGGGCCCGCCAGCCGCATGGCCACCCTCTTCCATGAGGACGCCTCGCTGGCCGAGGGCGTCTCCTGGCTGATCGACCTGCGTCTGCGCCAGCTCGAGAAGCAGCCCGGCGCCGGCGACCTGCTGAAAGCCGTCCTGCGGCTGCTGGGCGACGGACTGCTGCCCGACGGATTCCAGATCAAGAAGGTCACCTCCGACGGCGTATGGGTCACCCGGCGGGGACAGGCCGGCCCGGGCTATCCGCTGCGCGAGATGAGCGACGGCTACCGGACCGTCGCGGCACTCGTCCTGGACATCGTCCGGCAGATCCACGCGGTCTACGGAGCCCTCGACACCGAGCCGCGCGACGGCGGCGGGCTCGCCGTCACGGCGCCGGGTGTGGTGCTGATCGACGAGGTGGACGCCCACCTCCACGTCACCTGGCAGCGCAAGATCGGCACATGGCTGCGCGAGCACTTCCCCCACATCCAGTTCATCGTCTCCAGCCACAGCCCGTACATCTGCCAGGCCGCGGACGAAGGCAGCCTGATCAGGCTGCCCGGGCCGAACGAGGACGGTCCGGCAGAGGTCGTGGATCAGGACCTCTACCGGCGCATCGTCTACGGAAGCGGGGACGATGCGGCACTCTCCGAACTCTTCGGCATGGAAACGCCGTACTCGGACCGTGCCGAGGAGAAGCGGAAGCAGCTCGTCGTCCTGGAGCGGCTGGTGTACGCGGGAACGGCCGACAAGGAGGAGATCCGCGAGTACGAGCGGCTCAGCGAGCTCCTCACCAGCTCCCTCGAAACGCGCGTGTCCGAGGTGACCGCCCGTCTGGCCGGTGACCAGTGATCCCCCTTCGCCGCCCTTCCGCGCCGACGGCGACACAGACACTGCTGGCAAGGCGAACGGAGACGATCGCCGCGGCGCCCACGACGGAGCGGTACACCACCGCCGTGAAACAGTGGCGCAGCGCGACCGCGGCCAAGAAGCACGTCCGGGGTCTGCTCAGACAGATGGCACCCGGCATCGAGCGGTGCATGTACTGCGACGACAGCCAGGGCACCGACATCGACCACTTCCAGCCGATCGCCGACGACCCGCTGCGCGCCTTCGACTGGCCGAACCATCTGCTCGCCTGCTCCTACTGCAACAGCAACACCAAGGGTCACAAGTACCCGCGTGATGAAACCGGCACCTGCCTGCTGATCGACCCGACCGTCGACGACCCCGCGTCCCACCTGGTCCTCTTCCTCGCCACAGGGGTGTACGACGGGATCACGCCGAAGGGTGCCGCGACGATCGACGTCTTCGGACTCAACCGTCCGACCCTGGTCAGAGGCCGGAAGGCAGCCTTCGTCACGGCGAAGACCCTCCTCGGCGGCTGGCATGAACACCGGCGGGCAGGGCGTACCGACGAAGCGGACGAGATCGTCGGGGCGATAGCCGAGTCGCCGTTCTCCGCCGTGGTGCAGGCCATGCTGAGACTGCCGAGACCAGTGGCCCTGGTGGTCATGGGCGCCGGGACGGTTCTCGCGATCGACGAATGGCGCAGGTGCGTGGTCGAGGCGGAGACCACCCCGGGTGGCGCGGCGCTGTCGAGCGAGGCCTCAACCGGGACCCGCCCCAGGACCTGATGCCGACCGCTCCACCGGCGGTCAGGGCCGGTGTCGCGCGAAGCTGATGTAGGCGTACCCCTCGCCCGCGCGGGGTGCCCGGGTCCAGGAGCGGGTGGTGAGGGTGTGGAGGCGGCCTTGGGTCAGTGCGAAGCGGGGGAGCGAGAGTCCGAGTTCGGTGTGGAGGGCCTGAAGTACACGCAGTTCGTTGTCCGGCTCGGTGTCCTCCGGGCGGAACAGCCGTGCGGGGTCCAGGGCCTCGGGTATCGCGCCGGAGCGCTGGATCTCCGTACCCCGCACGGTGAACGCGTAGAGCTCCTCGCCCCGTCCGGCCATCGACAGGTGGAACGCGGTGGGGTGGTCACCCGGGGAGGAGCGTCTCGGGTCGCGCCACACCACCACCGCGCGGCCGGATGCGGATGCGGCCGCGGCGGGGGACACGAACCGCTCGCCCAGGTGCGGGGAGTCGCCGTCGAAGGCGAAGGCCCATGCCCCTGCGGTGCGGCCGACGGCGACCACGGCCCGGTCCTCCCAGAGTTCCACGCCCTCACGCTCGTGGGGCCTGGGTCCCCGCCAGGAGGCGCGTCGATCGGTGGGCGCGCTCAGTTCGGCACCTTCCTCACCTATCAGGGCAGGCAGGAGGGTGGGGTCGATCCCCTCCACCCAGACACAGCGGAATCCGTTCAGCGGGCTACGGTTCGCAGCACGCTCTGCCAGCCAGGCGAGGCTCGGCGGGTCGAGATCGGGCACCGGCTCGGGAGCGGGTCCCGTCTGCCCGGACCGCGGTGTCGCGAGGACTTCCCGCCCACGCTCCGGGGTGACCAGCGCACCCAGGACCGGATCGGCGAGCAGGCCGATCGGGGCGATCAGCGAGGGCCCGGGAGCCTCCCACAGCGGGAGCGCCTCCCTCAGTACCCGCCACGCGGCGTCGGTCGCCCCCCAGCGGGCCGACTCCCGGGCCTCGGCCACGGCCCGGCCCCACGAACCGGGAGGCGCGTAGTGATGGGTGCCGTCCCGCATCGTGCTCAGTACGGCCTCGGCGGTCGTCCGGTCGGTCCCGCGGGCGGTCATCATCCCGAGCCAGTGGTCGTCCCCGCCCAGCCGCCATTCGCCGCCGGCCGGCGGGATGACCTGCACGGGCAGGACCTCGGGCAGGTAGCGCGGATCGGCCGCCAGGTCGCCGTAATCCCGGGAGCCGTGCGGAGCCGCAAGCTGCCGGAGCTGGTTGAGCAGGACGCCGCTGTGGGGCCGTCCGAAGGACAGCGCCTCCTCCAGCAGGGGCAGGGCCTCCTCGTACCGCCCGCGCAGGGCCAGCAGGCGTGCCTCCTCCACATGGGCGTCCTGGGCCCGCGTGGTCGCGTTCACGAAGTCGTCCCGCTCCACCCGGGTGGAGTGGAAACCGCGGTACATGGCCTCCATGTACGCACGGAACGACGGGTAGCGGTCCGGCAGTTCACCGCTCCAGCCCTTGTAGAGGTAGAGCGCCCACTCGCCGTGCTGGTCGCTGTCGCCCGGGTCGAGCAGGGCGTACGACATGTCGGAGTCCGTCTCCAGCCGCAGCGCCCGTTGCCACATCCCGGCCAGCAGGACGTCCTCCTCGCGCGGGTCGTCGCCCAGACTCTCCTCGTACAGCGGGGTCAAGCCGTACGGATCCCGGAACCAGTCGATCTCCGCGGCACCGCCGAGCTGATAGACCCCGGCCATCTGGTCCACATGCCAGCCGTCGCTCACAGCCAGGAACTCCCGGTACGAGGACGGCAGCCGCCGCCCCAACCGCTCCTCGGCCGCGGCGATAGCCGTCTCGTCCGCCCCGGGCCTGCCCGGTCCAAGGAGGGTCAGCTCGCCGTCCTCGTCCTGGTCCTCATCCTCACCTTCGTCCGGGTCCACGCGCGGAACCCACTCCTCCTGCCACCGTCCCAGGAACTCGTGCCAGTGGAAAGATTCGCCACTCATGAGCCGGATGGTGTCACCCGGCACCGACAACGGAGTCGTCCCTGTCCTGGTGCGGCCACGACCAGGCGGACGGGCCGTCATTTTCCGCTACAGGCCGGTCTGTCGTTGCTGTAGGAGAACCGGGCCGAACGTGTCGGGCATACCCCGATTGCCGGACTTGCCGAAAGTGCTCGCAAACACCTTCCGGCTCGCCTAAAGTCCCAGGCCTGTGAGTCTGCTCCCCGCGCAGGCGGGGATGACCCCTGGTTGTCGGCGCCGGCTCCGTTGAGCGTGAACTGCTCCCCGCGCACGCGGGGATGGCTGTCGATCTCGGCCAGCTGACGCGAGAACGTGTTCCCGGCACGAGTCGACGGGCAGGACCGGGACGCGGGGTCAGGATTCGCCCGCGTCCTCGTCCCCGTCGTCATCGTGCTGGTGGAGGCGGCGGTTGAGGTCGTCGGCCCATTCCCGGGCCCAGGTGCGCAGTTCGGCCGTCTCGTCGTCGGTGAGGCCGTACGCCGCGAACTCGGTGTCGTCGGCCCAGTCGGCGCCGACCAGGCGGTCGCGCAGGTCCTCCAGCCGGAACTCGTCGCGGCCGTGGCGTTCGCCCAGGTGTTCGAGTTCGGGGGTGCTGCGGTGGCGGGAGGCCGCGTGTACGTCGATGAGGTCGCGTACGGCGCCCCGGTCGGCCAGGGCGCGGACCTTCGTACCGATGACGGAGTCGAAGGCGAGCACGGGGCCGTACTCGGTCTGGGCGGGCGGGGCCCAGAAGTGCTCCTTCAGCACATCGACCTCGCAGGTGTCGCCGCCCTGCGCGTCGGTGGCCATGAGACGGGCGGAGAGGGAGTCCACGTCGATCACCCGGACGCGCCAGCCGCGCGCGATCAGGCCCGCCTCCAGCACGGCCACGATCTCGGCCATGGGGGAGGGGTCCTCGGTGGCGACGTCGAGGTCCTGGCTCAGCCGGTCGACGAGGCCGTGGGCCTGGACCGCGTACCCGCCCGTGAGGACCAGGGGGTAGGGGGCGCCGATGTCGATGACGGCCGAGAGGAGCCGGCGGTGCAGGTCGCTGAGGTTCACGCGGCGCTGGACACCGGGGCCGCGAGCTCGGGGAAGGCGTCCTCCCAGGCTGTACGGACGTGCCTGCTGATCAGCGTACGGAGCACGGGCCACTGGGCCACGAGGAGGTCGTGGTTCAGCAGGGTCACCAGGTCCTCGTGCCCGCCCTCGGCCAGGACGGTCCGGTAGAGGCCCATCCGCAGGCGCGGCCGGTCGAGGTCGTAGGCCCGCAGCCCGGACCAGGCCACATGGAGGGGGACCTCCACCACGCCGTGCGCGGGCCCGGCGAGCTTCTCCAGCGCGGCGGGCAGCCGTCCGGCGTACCGGGCGTACAGCACCGCCCCGGCCGGGCGGGCAGCGGGATCGGCGGAGGGTTCCATGACCATGAACCCGATTATCCCGCGCCCCGCCCGTCCCGGGTACCGCAAACGGAGCAGGAGATGCTGTCAGGGGCGCGCGGGAACCCCGCCCGCCGCGTGATCCGGACACGCCTGAGCTGGACGAGGACGAGGACGGGACCGGCGAGGGATGACCGCGTGAGCCCCGGTGGTAGCGCGCCCAGGACGTGTTCTCACCGGCGGACCGTGAGGCCGTCCAGGGTGAGGTCGAGCAGACGCTCAGCCTGCCGTCGGTGTTCAACGCCCGCCGAGGTTAGGGCGATGCCTTCGAGGGCGGCGCCGATGTCGGTGGGCCTGATGTCGGTACGGATCACCCCGGCGGCCGCGCACGCGTCCATGAGTGAGGTGATGGCGGCCTGGATCATTTCGCGGCTGTGGCCGTAGGGGTTGCCTCCCGTGGCGGCGATGGCGCGCAGTGCGTCGATCATGCCGTATTTGGCGGTGACGTAGTCCAGGAAGAGACGTGTCCACGCGCGCAGGGCTTCGGCAGGTGACTTCTGTGCGAGCAGAGCGGGGGCCGCGTCGCACAGGTGGGCCACCTCGTTGCGGTAGACCGCCTCGACCAGAGCCTCCCGGGTGGGGAAGTTGCGGTACAGGGTCGCGCTGCCCACGCCCGCCTCCTTGGCGATGCGCTCCATCTGCGCGTCCAGCCCCTGCGTCGTGAACACGTGCACGGCGGCGGTGAGGATCTTCTCCCTGTTGCGCCGTGCGTCGGCCCGCAACGGTCGGTGCGCTCCGTCGGCCATCAGTGCTCGCCATCCCCTCTCAGGTGTCCGTCGGCTTGCCAAACGGAGACGCCCCCACTTAGCCTGAATTAAGTGGGGACACCCCCGGTTTCACTGTAGGTCACCACACCGACCGGCGCACACCCACGAAAGGAAGCTGATCATGTCGGGTATCCAGGGCAAGGTCATCGCGATCACAGGTGCCAGCAGCGGCATCGGCGAAGCGACCGCGGCCTACCTCGCCGAGAGGGGCGCCCGGCTCGTACTCGGCGCTCGCAGGGAGGACCGGCTCAACGCGGTCGTGGACGGCATCACGGCCAAGGGCGGCACCGCCACCGGCGTCATCGTCGACGTCACGCGCCGCGAGGATCTCCGGCGCCTGACGGACACGGCCGTCGAACAGTTCGGCCGGCTCGACGTCCTCATCTCCAACGCGGGCACGATGGCCGTCTCGCCGTTCGACGACCTGCGCCAGGACGACTGGGACGCCATGGTCTCGACCCACATCACCGGCCTGCTCAACGGCATCGGGGCGGCCCTGCCCGTCTTCCGCCGGCAGCGCTCCGGCCAGTTCGTCAACGTCTGCTCCACCGCGGCCTACGTCGTCAAGTCCCCCCAGGCGGTCTACGCGGCCACCAAGACGGCGGTGAAGGTACTCACCGAGGGCCTGCGCCAAGAATCGGGTCCTGACCTGCGGGTGACCCTCGTCTCGCCCGGCTTCACCAACACCGAGGGCGTCGGCAAGGGAGCGAGCCCCGAGGTCGCGGCCGCGATGACCCGGCAGCGCGACGAGATCGCCATGCCGCCCTCCGCCGTCGCCTCCGCCATCGGCTACGCGATCGAGCAGCCCGAGGGCGTCGATGTCAGCGAGATCGTCGTCCGGCCCACCGCCCAAGCCTGACAACGCCCCAGGAGCCGCTCGCATCCGCGCCCGCGCTGTCGGCGCCATTGTTTACCGAGTTGTGCCGGTGTCTGCGCCAACCAGAGGCTGGCCGGTCGACCTGTGTGCGCAACTTCTCGGCCAGCCGGCCGGGGGCCGGGCCCTGGGGTGGGGGAGCGTCGTAGCGGGAGGTCAGGCGATCTTTGCCATGACGCGGCGGCCGTAGGCCTTGCTGACCCGGACGACGATCATCAGCATGCCGACCAGCATGACCACCGAGAGCACCGGGACGAGGTCGACGGGCAGGGTGTACGCCATGACGATGCGGGCCGCGGAGTCGATCAGGAAGGCCGCGCCCCAGGCCACCGACATCCAGCGCATCACGCTGCGGAAGCGGGCGTGCTGCTCCCAGTTGGAGTGCCAGGTGCGAGCGGTCTCCTCGGGCAGCATCTTGACCATCGTGGTGAACATGAAGGGCCGCTTGGCGAACAGGGTGCCGATCATCCACACGCCGAGCAGGCCGGTCAGGTAGCTCTCGCGGGCCAGCAGCAGCCGGGCGTCGCCGGTGACGAGCGTGATGGCGGTGCCGCAGGCCATGACGCTGAGGGTGAAGAGGGTGACGGCGGCGACGCGGCGTTCGGTGACCATCTTGTACACCAGCTGTCCCAGCGGCAGGGCGCCGCTGATCAGCAGCGAGAGCCACTGGCCGAGGCCGGCCGCCCGCAGCCCGTAGTAGAGCCCGAGCGGCACGCCGACGTCCATGAATGCCGTGCGGATCAGGGCCGCCTTGGGGCCCTTCGGGTCCTTCGCGTCCTTCAGGTCCTTCGGGTCCTTCGGCTTCGCTCCGGTGTCCTGCGGACCCGCGTTCTGCTGCGGGGCCGCGGCGGCCGGCTGCTGCTCGTCGGCCTGCCGCGCGTTCGTCCGCTGCCGCTGCCGCTGCCGCTGCCGCTGCCGCTGCTCCACCGTCATCACCGTGTGTTCCCCTCGCCTTGCCTCGACCGGCCCGTTCCGTTGTCCGGCCGCCTTCACATCCATGACGCTACGGGGCGGGCCAGGGCGTCGTAATGGAGCTGTGAGCACACCTGGGGTGGAGAAAACTCCACCCCAGGAGCCGTGGGCTGCCGGGGGTGGGTGTGGGGCGGTGGAGGTCAGGCGGTGGCGCTGCGGCGGGCCGCCGTGGTCGTCCGTCAGCCCTGGGGCGCGTTCAGGTACGCCAGTACGGCCAGCACCCGCCGGTTGTCGCTGTTGTCCTGCATCAGCCCCAGCTTGGTGAAGATGCTCGCCGAGTGCTTGCTGACGGCGCTGTCGCTCAGGTGCAGCTCCTGCGAGATGCCCGCGTTGGACCGGCCCTCCGCCATCAGCTCCAGCACCTGGAGCTCGCGCGACGTCAACGACGCCAACGGCCCGTTCCGCTCGCCCCGGGCCACCAGCTTGGAGATCACCTCGGGATCCATCGCGGTCCCGCCGCCCGCCACCCGGCGCAGCGCGTCGACGAACTCCTCGTCACTGAAGACCCGGTCCTTGAGCAGGTACCCGATCCCGCCCCGCCCGTCGGCCAGCAGCTCGCGCGCGTACAACTGCTCCACGTGCTGCGACAGCACCAGCACCGGCAGCCCCGGTATCTCCCGGCGCGCCGCCAGCGCCGCCTGCAGCCCCTCGTCCGTGAACGTCGGCGGCAGCCGCACGTCGACCACCGCCACGTCCGGCCGGTGCTCCAGCAACGCCCGCGACAACCCCGGTCCGTTGTCGACGGCCGCGACCACCTCGAAGTCGTACGACTCCAGCAGCCGCACCATCCCCTCCCTCAGGAGGTACTGGTCCTCGGCGAGGACAACACGCATGGCAGCTCCATGGTCACTATGGTCGGGCCGCCCACCGGGCTGCTCACGAACAGGTCTCCGTCGAATGTACCGAGCCGCCGGCGCACGCCCCGCAGGCCCGTTCCCTTGGCGAGATCGGCCCCGCCGCGGCCGTCATCGGTCACCGTCATCCGCAGCACCCCGTCCGAGTGCCGCAGGTCGATGCGCACCCGGGAAGCCCCCGAGTGCTTGGCGGCGTTGGCGAGGACCTCGCACACCGCGAAGTACGCGCACGCCTCCACCGGCGCCTCCGGCCGCCCGGCGACGTCCACCGTCACCTCGACGTCCAGCGGGCAGTCCAGCGCCACCGCCCGTACCGCGTCGCCCACGCCCCGCTCCGCGAGCACCGGAGGGTGGATGCCCCGCACCAGGTCCCGCAGCTGCGCCAGCGCCGTCGACGACTGCCGGCGCGCCTCGGCCACCAGCTCGCGCAGCTCCGGCGCCTCGTCGCCGAGCCGCCGCTCGACCACCCGCAGCGTCATCCCGATCGCCACCAGGCTCACCTGGGCCCCGTCGTGCAGGTCCCGCTCGATCCGGCGCAGCTCGGCGGCCTGCACCCCGGTGGCGTCCGCGCGGGTCTCCGTCAGCCGCTCCACCCGCCGCGCCAGCTGGGCGTGCCGGGTCGGCCGCAGCAGCAGCAGCCCGAACCGGGCGTGCGCCCGCAGCGCGTACGGCGCCGCCCACGACGCCGCCGCCGCCAGCACCGCGCCCACCGGAGCCGCGGCCCACGGGACGCCGGCGAGCGCCTGGCCCGGCGGCACTTGCCGCAGCGCCTCGTCCCAGAAGGTGTACGGGCCCGTGCCGCCCGTCACCCCGTCCAGCACGCTCGGCACCACCAGCCCGAACAGCGAGAACCCCACCACGGCCAGCGGCGCCAGCAGCAGCACCGCGGCCGCCACCGGATTGACCACCAGCCACACCAGATCCCGCCACACCGCCGGATCCGTCAGCGTGTGACGCATCAGCTGCAACTGCCGCACCAGGTACGGGGCCCGGTACAGCCGCCGCCCGTACTGGTAGTAGCCGTCCGCACCGCGCTCCACGGGCTCCGGCGCGGCGAGGTAGGGCACCGGGATCTCCACGCCCACCCAGTCCCCGGCCAGCCGCCGGTACAGCGTGACGAAGCGGTGGCTGAGCTCCACGGTCTTCAGGTAGAGCACCACCAGGCCGGTGCACAGTCCGACCACCAGTGCCACCACCTGCACGGCCGCCAGCACCGCGCCGGCCACCGACAGCAACGTCAACAGGGCTCCGGCGCCCAGCAACCGCAGGCGCCTGCCCAGCGTGCCCTCGTCGGACACCACCGGCGCCGCGACCCGGCGGGCCAGCAACAGCCGCGTCCAGCACCCGTGCACCCACAGCACCAGTGGCCCCACGGTCAGCCCCGTCGCGACGGACACCAGCCCGGCCCCCGCGACCACCGCCGTACCGGCCCACGCCGCCCCGGGCGGCGCGACGCCGGCGACGGCCCGGCTCGCGGCCGCCACCACGCCGTACAGACCACCGCCCACCAGCACCACGGGCAACGCCGCGACCGGAACCCCGGCCAACGGGTCGAGCGCGAGGAACGCCAGGTCCCGCCGCGTCGCCGGATCCCGCCGCATCTGCCGCACCCGCCGCTGGCGCAACGCCGAGCCGTACGAGGCGTACAGCTGCCTGCCGTCGCGGTACAGACCGCTGTCACGCCGGCGGGGCTCCGGCGGCTCCGGCAGATAGGGATCGTCCACGGGTACGTCCGACCACCGGCCGGCCAGCTCGCGCCGCAGCCGCGGCAGCCGCCGGACCACGTCCAGCACGCCCACCGCACCCAGGCCCACCGCGACCAGGGCGGGCACGAAGGCCGCCAGCCCCACCAGTCCCAGCGCCACCAGCGCCACGCCGCGCAGCGGCGCCGCCGCGTGCGCCCGCAGCCTCATCAGGGCGCCGACCGCTCCGGTCGGCGCCTCACGTCGTTCTTCCCGGCCGATCGGAGCAAGCACCGGGCCAGTTTGGCACGCCCGTTCGAGCTCTTCGGCCTCAAGCGGTTGACCAGGCCGCGAACGCGCGCGGATGTTAGCTTCTTTGCCGTGGTGGAGCACCAGGAGGAGACCAGGGCGGCCTACGACGGGATCGTCGAGCTGTACGCGTCGATGTTCGCCGGCCGACTGGAGGCGCAGCCGTTCGCGCGGGCCATGATCACCACCTTCGCCGAGCTGGTGCGCGGGACGGGGAACCCGCGGGCAGCCGACGTCGGGTGCGGGCCCGGACATCTGACGGCCATGCTGCACGACCTGGGGCTGGACGCCTTAGGGCTCGACCTCTCCCCGGCGATGGTCGACCACGCCCGGCGGGCCCATCCGGTGCTGCGGTTCGACGAGGCGCGGATGGAGGCCCTGCCGGTCGAGGACGGCGTACTCGGCGGCGTACTGGCCCACTACTCGATGATCCACACCCCGCCCGGGGAACTGCCCGCGCTCCTCGCCGAGCAGGTGCGCGTCCTGGCGCCAGGGGGCCTGCTCCTGGTCTCGTTCTTCGGGACCGACGGACCGGAGCCGGTCCGCTTCGACCACAAGGTGACGTCCGCCTACAGCTGGCCGGTGGACCGGTTCGCCGAGTTGCTGGCCGGAGCCGGGCTCGTCACGTTCGCCCGGCTGATCCACGACCCGGCCTCCGAACGGGGCTTCCTCGACGCCCACTTGCTGGCCCGCCTCGGCTGACACGCGGTGACGGGGCCCGCGTCAGCTGTCGGGAAGGCCGGGCAGCCGACGGAGTTCGAGCAGAGCCACCGCGATCTTCACTGCGGTCGAAATCGTCAGGGCCTGCAGGAACGGCATCCCCATGAGCCACAAGGCCACCATCATGACCGTGAGCACCAAGAACGCCGGTAGCAGATTGGTCCGCCTGATGGCAGTCCGCAGGTGTGCGGCTCTGCCCCGTCGCTGATCCTCCGTACCGATCGGGCGCGCGGTGATGCCCTCCTCCTCGGATCGTGGCATTGGCTGCTGCCCTCCCTTCCCTCGTACTCGTCTCCCGCGACGAGCCTTGGGTGCGACTGGACGGACTGCCACTGCTGCCACCCCTCCCCGCCGCCATCCGACGTACAGGTTCACCTCACCGGTCCAGGCGGGTGACCGCTCCCGGGGCCGGGCTCGTGGTGGAGAGGGAAGCGGGCATAACCGGTCGAGACCGTCACAGTTACACGGATTCATTACGGGCCCCTGCCGAGAGTTCAGCAGGGGCCCCACGGTATGGAAAGCCGAGGAGGGCCGGGCCCCGTCCTCGATGAGCGGTATGCCGACCGACGTCAGCTACCGTCTGCTGCCGGTCTGACGGCCCGGCCTCACGTCAGATGCCGTGTGAAGAACTGACCCGCGGCGTCCCCCGCGAACTGCGGAACGCCTGTGTGCCCGCCGAGATGGGCGTGCAGGGACTTCTCCTTGGAGCCGAAGGCGTCGAACAGGTCCAGGGCCGCCTGCCGGTCGTTCCCTTCGTCGTCCCACTGCAGCAGGACGTGCAGGGGGATGGTGACCTGCCGGGCCTCCTCGAACAGGGCGCGAGGCACGAAACTCCCGGCGAACAGAACGGCGGCCGAGATGCGAGGCTCGACCACCGCCAGCCGGATGCCGATGGAGATCACTCCCCCCGAGTACCCGACCGGGCCGCCGATCTCGGGCAGCGGAAGGAGGGCGTCCAGGGCGGCCTGCCATTCCGGGACCGCCTTGTCGACCAGCGGGAGGACGAGGGCGTCGACGATCTCGTCGCTGACCGGCTCGCCGGCCTCCATCGCCCGGCGCAAGTCGGCGCGGGCCTGCTCGACGGCGGGCCAACGGGGCCGGTCGCCGCTTCCGGGGAGCTCGATGGTGGCCGTGGCGAAGCCCTCCGCCGCGGAGTGCCGGGCCCGGGCCACCAGTCGGGGGTGCATCCTTCGCAGCCCGAGGGGAGGGTGGCCGAGCAGGATCAGCGGCGCCGGTGCGGATGCGGATGCCGATGCGGGCGTCCACAGGATGCCGGGGATCTCGCCGAGGGTGAATTCGCGTTCGAGTACGCCGTCGTCGAGGCGCTGCTCGGAAATGAAATGCATGGTCGTGCCTTTCGGGAGTGCACTGGAACGGCGCTCCCGGACGACCTGTCTATCGCCCGACCGTGACCCCGGAGGGGAGCACCCATGTCGAAACTGCGTTCACGGGTACCACCTCCTCGTTCTCTCGCACGGCCTCCGCGAAAGTAGCAGTGGTCGCGGTGGTCCGCCAAACGAGTTTCTGCCAGAACTCGCCCTCTGCCGCCTCATCACCCACGGCGACTCGGCTCACGCCGTCCAGCCGTTGTCAGCGCCTACCCGGGGGCTCTGCGACTCCAGGCTGATGCCGGTCGGTCCCGGGTCTGAGGCGGACCCGTGGTGAGTTACGGATCGAGGCGGATGGCCCGGCGGGAGGCGGCCGCGAGGATGGGGTTGCCCGGTCAGTGAGACCTCAACCGCCAGGAGAATCCCGTGACTTACCTGCTCCGCCCCAGGACGTTGGCCCTCCCGGCCGTACTGGCCGCCCTCGCCGTAGGCCTGCCCCTGAGTGCCGCCCCCGTCGCCTCCGCCGAGCAGCGGGCCGACCGGGCCGCGTACGCGAGCGTCACGGGAAGCGCGGAGTTCGTCCTGCCCTACTACCCGGACCACGACGTCCGCTCGTTCAGCTTCGACGCGCACGGCGCCCCGTACACCCAGCCGCTGCCCGGAATCCCCACGGGACTTCCGACCGACGCCCGGGGCACGGTCAAGGTCTCCCACTACTCCGCCGAGCGGAACATCACCTACACGTCCGAAGGCCGCGTGGACTGCCTGGTCACGGGCCCCCACACCGCAACGCTGACGGCGGTCATCACCAAGGTGAGCCCGGGCGGCCCTGACGACCTCGGCAAGCGGGTCGGGTTCAGCGTCTACGACGGCGGCAAGGACAAGGGACGCTCCGACGACCGCGTGGGCTTCTCCTGGAACGGCGTGAACCTGCTGCCGGGCGGCGACACCCCTCCCGCGGACGCCCCCGTCGGCACCTGCATGGCTCCCGCCCCGTACGCCCCGGTGACCCAGGGCGGCTACACGGTCAGGCACGCGGAACTGCTGCCCCTGCCGAAGGACTGACACCCCCTGAGGATTCGGAGGATCGCTCAGCGGCGCGAGCGGCCGATGGGCCGCACGGCGGGGCGCGGGGTACTGGTCAACGTGGCGAGCATGGCCGCCTACCAGCCCAACCCGCAGCCTGGCCGCCCGAAGGCAGGTCACTCCGGGCCATCGGCCGGCTCACAGCCCAGGGAGCATGACGAAGGGCTGGAAGGCCGCCGCCATGACGGCGCCGGAGGCGCACCGGAGCGCATCGCCCAGCCCCCCGTACCCGACCGGATCGGGCACAGGATGTCGGGTACGGCAGGGTGGCTCCTTCCTAACGTGAGTGATCGAAAGGGAAGGAGGCCGGGATGCTGGAGCGGCTGAACCAGGCCATGGAGCACATCGACTGCCATCTTGACCGGCGGATCGAGGTGGCCGACCTGGCGCGGATCGCGGTGACTTCGGACTACCACTTCCGGCGGCTGTTCTCCGCGCTGGCGGGAATGCCGCTGTCGGAGTACATCCGGCGCAGGCGGCTCACGGTCGCTGGTGCTGAGGTGCTGGCCGGGGACCGGACGCTGTTGGAGATCGCGGTGCGGTACGGGTACACGTCGGGGGAGGCGTTCGCGCGTGCGTTCCGCGTCATGCACGGCGTCGGTCCCGGTGAGGCCAGGCGGTCCGGTGCGAGTCTGCAGTCCCAGTCCCGGTTGTCCTTCCGCCTTACCGTCGAAGGGAGTAGCAGCATGCGATACCGGGTTGTGGAGAAGGACGAGTTCCGCGTGGTCGAAAGGAAGGCGCGCGGCCCCCTCGTGTACGAGGGGGTGAACCCGGCCATCGCCGACTTCATCCGGGGCATAGGCCGGGAGACGCTGCAGCGCATTCAGAGTCTGTCCGATCAGGAGCCGCAGGGGATCGTGGGGGTGAGCGAGAACCTCGACCCGAGCCGGGCGGAGGGAACCGAATTCGACTACTACCACGGGGCGGTGACCCGTGCCGCCGTGCCCGAGGACATGGATGCGCTCACCGTGCCGGCCTGGACGTGGGCGGTCTTCGAGAACTCCGGGCCGTTTCCGCAGGCGCTGCAGTACCTCTGGCGTGACGTGTTCACGCAGTGGTTCCCGTCCAATCCGTACCGGAGCCGGCCGGGACCCGAGATCCTGCGGGTCCGCCTGTCGCAGGATGCCGCGCAGGCGGATGCGGAGCTGTGGATCCCCGTGGAGCGGACTGCGCTCTGAACGACGGCGTGGGGGGGGCCGGGGGCCCCGCACGCGGCGGGGCCCCCGGGGCGGGGGCTTATAAAAAACAGACGCTGCCGCCGACGTATGGGGTGGAGATAAAG